>JBEBBT010000133.1:0-7629 GCA_041158245.1 Actinomycetota bacterium
TTTCGCAATCAAGTGCAATCAATGGTCGATGAGTTAGTTGTCGAACGAGGCAATCCATGGGTGTAAATCGGGTAACGCTGATTGGCAAGCCTGGATGCCACCTTTGCGATGAAATGCGCAAGGTGATTCAAAGCGTTGTTGGAGATGATTTCACTGAACTTTCGATACTTGATGATCGAGAACTAGAAGCCAAATACCTCATTGAAATTCCAGTGGTCTTAGTCGATGGCAAAGAAGTTGCCATGCATCAAGTTTCAAAAGAGCAACTCGAATCAGCCTTATCGGGGCAAAAGGTCGCTGCCTTTTTTGACCTGGACAACACTCTGATTCGCGGTTCCTCGCTGTTCTTGCTGGCACGTGGCCTCAAAGACTATGGATATTTCACAACAAACGACTTCGTTAAATTTTTTTGGAAGCAATTGAAATTTGTGGTGGTCGGCAAAGAAAGCCTCGGTGACCAAGATCGAATCAAAGATTTGGTTCTGAAAATTGCGGCTGGTCACAGCCTTTCAAAACTTGAAGCACTAGCTGATGAGTTGCTTCGAACTGAATTATTGCCAAAAATTTATGATCAAACTTTGGCCATTGCAAAAGAACACGTTTCTAACGGCAGGGAAGTTTGGTTGGTGACTGCATCGCCTCAACGACTTGCTCAATTACTTGCCCAAACACTTGGTTTGACCGGTGCGATTGGTTCCCAAGCAGTAGTGGTTGACGACATTTTTACTGGTGAAATTTTGGGTAAACCAATTCACGGAAAAGTTAAAGCGCAAGAAGTTGAAAAACTTGCAAAAGATAGAAATTTCGATTTATCAAAATCCTTTGCATATTCTGATTCCTGTAATGACCTTCCGATGCTGGAGATGGTGGGAAATCCAGCGGTTGTAAATGGCGATAGAAAACTTCGAGCGATTGCGAAAAAGCGCGGATGGGCGATTTATGACTTTCGCAAAATGCGCCACGTTCGCAAATATGGAATTCATGCACTTGTGGCAGCGCTTTTGGGGCTGGTGGCCCGAATCTTCCGCCGCCGCTAAAGCACTTAAGGTTCACAATTCGGACACCCGTGAGCGGGATTTTGTCAATTTTGGTCAAATGCCGATTTCGCTCTAGATTTCGCCACGCCTGGTCAGCCGCACGGTTGACCCCCGACACGGACTTAGGGACGTGGGCCCAGGGGCAACATCAAGGGCTCAATGCTTTCTAAGTTGGTGAACTACCAACAGAGGTGATTACGCGCATGAGCGCCACACGCACACCAAACGGAACCGTTACATTAATTGCAGCTGGTCCAGGAGATGCACAACTTCTTTCAGTTCGCGCAGTTCGCGCACTATCAACCGCTACCTTCGTTGTAGCAGACCATGATGTGGTTGAGATTGCAAAGAAATTTGTTCCACAAGAAGTTGAAATAGTCGCCGCTGTTGATGGCGAAGGTTTACCGCTCGAACACGCTGCACGCGCCAAGGCTGTAGTTGAAGCAGCAAAGTCCGGTCACAGCGTTGCTCGCATCTTGTCTGGCGATCCAGTTCTTGATGGTGCGTTTGCGCGTGAAGTATCAGCCCTAAATAAATCGAAAATTGTTTTTGAATATGTGCCTTGTGTTTCAACGATCACAGGTGTTGCAGGTTTTGCGGGCATTGGATTGACTGCAAACAAGAGCCATGAAATCCGAATTGTTGATGCAAATAATTCAGATGTGAATTGGGCAGACCATGTTGCAAGCCACATCACTTTGACGATTTTGAATGGCGCAGATAAAGCGACCGAAATTTCTAAGGCTTTGATTAAAGCTGGTCGAGATGCGCAGTCACCAGTTATGTTGACTCGCGATGGTTCTACCGTTGATCAGCGTTCCGTCGTTTCAACACTGGAAGAAATCCCAACTGCCACCAAGAATTCACGCCATAGCGGTGCTGGTTTAATGGTGGTTGGTGAGCCTGTTGCAAAACGCAGCACACTTTCTTGGTTTGAAGCTAAGCCGCTTTTTGGTTGGAGAATCTTGATTCCGAAAACGAAAGATGCGCTTCGCGAATCAATTTTGGAATTGGAATCCCTCGGTGCAACTGTGACCGAAGTTCCGACAGTTAGTGTCGAGCAACCTCGAACCCCACAACAAATGGAACGTGCGATTCATGGTTTGGTTTCTGGTCGCTACGAATGGATTATTTTCACCAGCCATAATGCAGTGAAAGCCGTTTGGGAAAAATGCCAAGAATTCGGCTTAGATGCACGCGCATTCTCTGGTTTGAAAATCGCAACAACTGGTGAAGGCACCGCCGCGCAACTTGCACAATTTGGAATTCGCCCAGATTTGGCATTGGCTGAAAATCTTTCAACTGCAGATTTGTTAGATGAATTTCCAGAATTTGATCAAATTCTTGATCCAATCAATCGTATTTTCTTGCCACGTGCAGATATCGCAACTGAATCTTTGGCTGCGGGCCTAATCGAACTTGGTTGGGAAGTTGATGATGTGACGGCGTACCGAACCGTTCGCGCCGCACCTCCAGCCGTAGAAATTCGCGATGCAATTAAATCCGGCGGATTTGATGCGGTTTTGTTCACTTCATCATCAACTGTTCGCAATCTGGTCGGTATCGCTGGCAAGCCACACACCGGAACCGTGATTGCGTGCATTGGGCCGCAGACCGCAAAGACTTGTGAAGAACATGGACTACGGGTTGATGTTTTAGCCTCAGAGCCAAAAGTTGAAGTTTTAATCAAGGATTTGGCAGACCATGGTGCGAGTTTGCGTGAAAGCGCAATCGAACAAGGTGAGACCACTTGGCGTCCAAGTCGCCGACGTACCACAGTTCGTCGTAAGGTCACCTAGTACCGATTGGAGTAGCTGTGGGTGTGCGCACTGTTGTGCATGTAATGCGTCACGGCGAGGTCTACAACCCAACGAAGATTTTGTACGGGCGGATTCCGGGTTTTCGACTTTCGCAATTAGGCGAAGAGATGGCGCAAGTAGTTGCAAACTCGTTAGCCAAAAATGACATCACTTACGTTGTTGCGTCTCCACTCGAGCGCGCTCAACAAACCGCGACTCCAATTGCAAAAATTCACAATCTTCAACTCGCAACAGATCACAACTTGATTGAAAGCGAAAACGTATTTGAAGGCCAACGAGTTTCAGTCGGAGATGGGGTTTTAAGAAAGCCACGAACTTGGCGGCACTTATGGAATCCATTCCGTCCATCTTGGGGCGAACCCTATGTGGAGGTCGCAGCCCGAATGCGACTTGCGATCGAAGATGCTCGAAAGAATGCACTAGGCCATGAGGCGGTTTGCGTTTCACATCAGCTCCCAATTTGGGTGGCTCGACTTGATGCCGAAAAACGACCTTTCTTTCACGATCCCCGCCGCCGTCAATGCAGTCTCGCATCTTTAACATCTTTTGTATTTGAAGACGACAAGTTGATTTCAGTCCAATACAGTGAACCAGCTGCAGAATTAGTCGAGAGATCGTCAAAGGGTGTTGGCGCATGATTCGGAAAGTGGTTGTCTTCACAATCCTTTCAATTATTTTGTCTAGTTGCGCCACTTCTTCATCAACAAACGATGAGTCCATTGGCTATGTGGCTGCCGATGGAAGTGCGGTTTTGCGAGATCCATCAGAGCGTGGCAACCCAATTGAATTAAACGCTAAGTACCTAGACGGAAAATCTTGGAACCTCAAAGATTTTCGTGGCAATGTTTTAATTTTGAACACATGGGGACCTTGGTGTGCACCTTGTCGAACTGAAGTTCCACAATTGCAAGAACTTCTTGATAGTAAGAGCGCAGAAGGTTTGCAAGTATTTGGTTTTGCAACGCGCACAAATGAATCATCAGTGAATGCTTTTCTGACAAAGCGAAACATTACTTATCCGCAAATTGCAGATTTTGATTCATCCGTCATATCGCAAATCGAAGGTGTTCCCTCTGCAACTGTTCCAGGAACAATCTTCATCGACAAAAAAGGTCGAGTTGCTGGGTTTGCACTCGGAGCAGCAGATATTTCACTGATTCGAAATCTAGCTGAATCGCTGTTGGAAGAATAGTCCCGTGTTAATTGCAAATGTAGGTCAAACCGTGATGAACGGTTCGATGCTATTGGCAATTCCAATCGCGATCGCTGCCGGTTTTTTATCGTTTGCAAGTCCATGTGTTTTGCCTTTAGTGCCAGGCTATCTCTCATTCATTTCCGGGCTTTCTCATAATGAGATTCAAAATTCGGAAGGCTTAAATCAACAAAAATCTCGGCTTATCGTTGGCGCTTTGGGTTTTATTGCTGGTTTTAGTTTTCTTTTCATCTCCGCCGGTGCTGCATTTGGTCAAATAGGGAACTGGTTAAAAATCCATCAAGATGGTTTGAACATTGTGCTCGGACTAGTGGTGATTGTGATGGGAGCAAGTTTTCTTGGTTGGATTCCAGCGGCTCAACAAGACTTTAGATTGCGAATGCGAATCCAAGACGGAATCTGGTCAGCACCATTGCTCGGATTGGTCTTTGGTCTTGGGTGGGCACCGTGTATCGGACCTACTTTGGCAGCAGTTCTCACCTTAAGTTTTGAAGAAGGTCCAATTCGCGGCGCAATCTTGGCATTCTTTTATTGCCTCGGTCTTGGGTTGCCATTCTTGCTAGTCGCGATGGCTTACCGCAGATCTTTAGTTGCAACAAAATTCCTTCGCACTCATAGTCGGGCAATCACAAAAATCGGCGGGGCATTCTTAGTCTTGATTGGCTTTGCAATTCTTTCCGGCTTGTGGGAAAAAATCACCATTGCACTTCAGCAATGGGCATCGGGATTTGGAGTTTTTCTGTGAGCGAAAACTCCACTCAAAACGTAAGAGAAGAAAACTCAGTTATTCCAATGTCACCGCTTGGCTGGATTCGCTGGTTTTGGCGGCAACTAACCACAATGCGAGTGGCATTGCAATTGTTGTTTTTGCTCGCAATCGCATCTATTCCAGGTTCAATATTTCCGCAACGCACCCAATCGCCACTAAAAGTTAATCAATATATAAATCAAAACCCAGAAGCGTCAGTCTGGTTAGACCGTTTTGGAATGTTTGATGTCTACGGTTCGTTTTGGTTCTCAGCCATCTATCTACTTCTAATGGTTTCTTTAGTGGGCTGCATTGTTCCGCGTATGCGAATACACGCTTCAGCAATTTTTGCACCTCCACCCGCCGCACCAAGATTTTTAAAGAAGTTTGAGTTCTTTAAGAGCTTTCAAGTAAAGGGTAAAACGAAAGACGTCTTCGAAAAGCTCGAACCAATTCAGGATTACCTGAAACAAAACCGTTGGCGAGTTATTTCAAAAGATGGATTCATCGCTGCCGAAAAGGGTTATTTACGGGAAACTGGAAATCTGATTTTTCATTTGGCGATTGTGTTCATTTTGATCGCGGTAGCGACCGGATCTTCTTACGGATATCGCGGCCAAGTTATTTTGCGCGAAGGCACTGGTTTTTCGAACACGATAGCTCAGTATGACTCCTTTACCCCTGGCAGACTTTTTAAGACAGAAAATCTGGTTCCATTCAACGTGTCTTTGAAAGACATGGAAGTGACTTTTGAGCAGACCAGTCAAAACACAGCCAAGGCCACTGATTTCGCAGCAACTTTGAAGTACCGAGAAAATTCTGATCAGAAATTTCAAACTAAAACTATTGGCGTTAATAGCCCACTCGATATTGGCAATGCATCGATGTTTCTACTTGGCTGGGGTTACGCCCCACACATAATCGTGCGAGATGAAAGTGGCAGTGTGGTTTTTGATGACACAGTCGTGTTCCTGCCACAAGATGCAAACTTCTCTTCAACTGGAGTAATCAAGATTCCAGATATGGAACCGCAACTCGGAATTCAAGGAATCTTTGCACCAACTGGAATTGTGACATCTGATCGCGGACCGCACTCAATGTATCCGGATTTAGTTAACCCAATGATTTTCGCATCGTTTTGGAGTGGCGATTTGGGGCTAGATGATGGAAAGCCGCAAAATATTTACACTCTTGATAAAACGAATTTGAAACGAGTCGGCTTACATGATCTCAAGCCTGGAGAAACTTGGCAGTTAAAAAACAAACAAGGTTCTGTTGAGTTTGTTGAAGTAAATAAATTTGCAACATTCAATATAGCTTCAGATCCCGGTCAAAACTGGGCATTGTTGGGCGCCATTCTTGCAATCCTGGGAATTATTGCCAGCCTTTACATCCAACGTCGTCGGCTTTGGATTCGAGTGGTTGATGATGAGGGCAAGACCGAGGTGGTTGTGGCAGCAATATCGCGCCACGAAGATGTTGACTTGTCAGAAGTTGTTCGAGAAATTTCTTCGGAATGCTCCAAACTATTGAATGTGTCAAAATAGCCACCTACTGAAGGAACTTAATGCCGATTAATGAAACGTTTGCGCAACTGAGCAACATTTTTGTTTACGGCTCGATGGCTGCCTACACATTCGCAATGTTTGCTTTTGCTGCCTCTTTTGCTCAAGGCCGCGACAAAGATTCAAATCCAGAAAATGGTCGAAAATCTGGAAACATTGCAATGTCATTGAGCTGGCTTGGCACAATTGTTTTAGGAATTGGCGTTGTACTCCGTGGGTTGTCGGCATCTCGCGTGCCATGGGGAAACATGTATGAATTCAGTATCACCGGAACATTTGGTGTAATGGCGGTGCTACTCGTTTATTCATTCAAGCGTGACGTTCGATGGTTTGGGCTATTCATAATCGTCCCAGCGCTTTTGTCGCTTGGTCTTGCGGTCACTGTTTTGTATACGGAATCTGCACAGTTGATTCCAGCCTTAAAGTCCTACTGGTTGATCATCCATGTTTCGGCTGCTGTTGCTAGCGCTGGGCTTTTTGCTATCGGTGGTGTATTAACAATTTTGCAATTACTTGTAGATCGCGAAGAGCGCAGGGTGGAGTCTGGTCAGACCGCAACTCGAATGCAGTGGGTTACACAGCGGGTACCAAACTCAAAAGAGTTAGATCTTCTCTCGTACAAAGTTCACGCATTTGTATTTCCACTTTGGACCTTCACTGTAGTTGCCGGTGCAATTTGGGCAAGAAGCGCTTGGGGTCGATATTGGGGTTGGGATCCGAAAGAAACCTGGGCATTTGTAACTTGGGTTGGTTACGCCGCCTACTTACACGCGCGAATCACGGTTGGATGGAAAGGTAATCGAGCTGCTTACATTGCGTTGGTTGCATTTCTAACTTTCATCTTCAACTACTTCTTTGTTAATTTCTTTTTTGCTGGCCTTCACGTCTATTCGGGGAAATAATGAGACTTTTACTTTACGTAATTCCTATCGCTCTACATTTATACGTTTTGTTTGATATTTTTCAAACCAAAGTGTTTTCACTAATGCCAAGATGGGCTTGGTTCTGTGTCCAAATAGTTCCAATAATTGGACCATTGCTTTGGATAATTTCTGGGCGACGCGGAAATGGCTACAAACGCGGTTATGGACCTGACGACGATCCAGATTTCTTGCGAAAGCTTTAACTAAATAAACGCTGAGCCACTATTGCTACTGAAGTAACGATTGCCCAAACTAATTGGGCCCGTCCAGTGCCAACTAAAACTGGAATCAAATCTTTTCCAACTGCGTTATTAATTACGGCG
>JBEBBT010000134.1:0-53605 GCA_041158245.1 Actinomycetota bacterium
ACTGGCTTGCAAATGTGGCTGGCTAACACGCTCGCTCATTTAAGTAGTGAGAACTCGGCTGCCTTGTTCGTTTACATTACTTGGCTAACGAATCTAATTCTCATTGCAATTGCAGTTATGGTTTTCGCCAAAATTCGTAAACCAAATATTGAGGCCAATTGGTGGATGGCATTCTCACCTGCAATCTTTTTTGTCCTAGCTATTAATTGGGATGCACTTCCAGTGTTAGCTGTGGTTTGCGCTTTGTTTTATTGGCAGCGAGATCGGCCTATCGCTTCAGGTGTAATGATTGCAATTGGAACAGCCGCGAAGCTCTTTCCTGCCTTGCTAATTCCAGCCCTTGCCCTTGATGCACTTCGCAAACGCAATTATTCGTCTGCATTGACCATGACTATTAGCAGTGTCATTTTCTGGCTCTTAATAAATCTTCCGGTTTATGTGAATGCCAACGATGGTTGGTGGGAGTTCTACAATTTCTCGAAGTCGCGCGGAATAGATTTTGGATCAATCTATCTCGCATTCAGAAATCTATTTGAGATAAGTATCTCAACCAATCTCGCGAATTCAATTGGTCTAGGTTCGGTAGTCGTAGCGTTTCTAATTGCATTGGTCTATCACCGAAAACTAAATGCAGCAGAAATTTTCTTGTTGTTGCTCGGAGCATTTCTTTTGTTTAACAAGGTTTATTCGCCACAGTATTGGTTATGGCTAACTCCGATATTTGCACTAACTTTGCAAAGTCGCTGGCAATGGATCTTCTGGAATGCAACTCAGTTTCTTTATTTCTTCGGAATCTGGCGCTATTTATTATTCTTACAAGACTCGTTAGCGAGCGGAGCGATCAACGAACAGATTTACAGCCTGATTCTGCTAGCGCAATGGTTCACAACATTTGTCTTAATTTTGTTGGTTTTGAAAAATGCAATTAAAGGTTCAGGTCGATCACGACTGGGGCGTGGTCGGACCCGCCTTTAGCTTTTCGCTCATCGCGATCAATCCAAACATCTTTGGCTAGTTTTGTGAAAGTGGCGTTTGCATAAACCAAATCAATTCGCATGCCCATACCTTTTTGAAACATTAACGCTCGGTAGTCCCAAAAAGTAAATGGTTTCCCTTTCAATGTGCGCGGCATAATTTCAGTAAGTCCAACTTCATTAAGTTCCAAGACAGCTGCACGTTCAGCCGGAGTTACATGAGTTGCATTCTCAAAATCTTTTATATCCCAAACATCATCGTCATTGGGCGCGACATTGAAATCGCCAATAATTGCGTAAGGCAAATCCCCTGCAGCATTTTCTTTTTCTGCCGTGTTGCGCAGTGCTTTCAACCATTCGAGTTTGTAATTGAAATGATCGTGATCCACTTCGCGTCCGTTTGGAACATAGACACACCAAACCCGCACTCCATTACAAGTAGCTCCAATTGCGCGAGGTTCAATTCCGTCTTCAAATACCGGTTGGTCAATTAAGTTTTCAACCACATCTCTTATGCCGACTTTTGAAATTATGGCAACGCCGTTCCATCTGCCAGTTCCGAGAGCCGCGACTTCATATCCAAGTTTTTCGAACTCGGCGGTCGGGAAATTTTCAGTCGTACATTTGAGTTCCTGCATCGCGACCACATCAGGTTGATTCGCCTCCACCCAAGCGACAACCCTTTCAAGTCTGGCTCCGATTGAATTCACGTTCCAAGTCACTATGCGCATTCGCGGAGTCTAAGCGCAGGATTTGCGCACAAAATAAGCGGAAAGTTGGGCAAAATCTCCTTTTTGAGTACCCTTCGCCGGTTCATTACGAACCCCGAACGCACCTAGGTCAGATGCCTAACCGCGCCGGGAACGCAATGCCCTCCTGCCACGGAAAGACCGTGGCCGACAAGCCCGTAGGAGGTGTTACTAAGCATGCGTCATTATGAAGTTATGGTCATCCTTGATCCAGATCTAGAGGAACGTACCGTCGCGCCATCGCTCGATACCTATTTGAACGTCGTCAAAAAAGACGGCGGAACTGTCAACAAGGTTGATATTTGGGGTCGCCGCCGCTTGGCATTCGACATCAACAAAAAAGCCGAAGGCATTTATGCCGTGCTTGATCTCCAGTGCTCACCAGCCGCTGTAGCTGAGTTGGATCGTCAACTTAGCCTCAATGAGTCTGTAATGCGCACTAAGGTCATGCGACCAGATCAGCGCTAGAGACAATAGAGGTAAATCATGGCTGTTGGAGATATTCAGGTTACATTCATTGGCAACCTGACAGGTGATCCAGAATTACGTTTCACTCCATCAGGCGTTGCAGTTGCAAACTTCACAGTTGCTTGCACACCACGTACGTTGGACAAGAACACAAACGAATGGAAAGACGGCGAAACCACTTTCTTGCGTTGCCAGGTTTGGCGCACATACGCAGAAAACGTTGCTGAATCTCTAACTCGTGGAACTCGCGTCATCGTTACTGGTCGACTACGTCAACGCAACTACGAAACTAAAGAAGGCGAAAAGCGCACTTCAATCGACATCGATGTAGATGATGTTGGTCCAGTGTTGCGTAACGCCACTGCAAAGATCTCTAAGAATGCTGGAAGTTCTGCCGCAGGTGGACGTCCAGCAGATTCCGGTTCCGAAGATCCATGGGCATCACAAGCTCCAGCATCAGCCTGGGGCGCCCCAACTGAAGAACCACCTTTCTAAACCTTTAATCGGCCCATCCCGGCGTTAGAAAAACGACGGGCTACGTACAGAAATCGGAGCACCACGATGGCCAGACCAGAACGTAACAATCGTTCAGACAAGAAAATGGATCTACGTAAGCTAAAGAAAAAAGCTTGCCCATTTTGCAAAGAAGAAGCTAAGTCAGTTGATTACAAAGACATCAACTTGCTTCGCAAATACATTTCCGACCGCGGCAAGATTCGTGCTCGTCGCGTAACCGGCTGCTGCACCCGTCACCAACGTGACATCGCAATGGCAGTTAAGAACGCTCGCGAAGTTGCCCTACTTCCTTACACATCAAGCGCACGCTAAGGAGATTGACTGATGAAACTAATTCTTACCCAGTCAGTTGACGGCCTTGGAACCCCAGGCGATGTTGTTGAAGTTAAAGACGGTTTCGGCCGCAACTTCCTAGTTCCACGCGGCTTTGCAGTTGCTTGGACAAAGGGTGGCGAACGTCAAGCAACCCAGATCAAGCGTGCAGAAAAAGCTCGTGAAATCCGCGGCGTTGAACACGCAAAAGAAGTTAAGGCTCAACTTGAAGGCCTAAACGTTGTCATCAAAACAAATGCTGGCGATAACGGACGTCTTTTCGGTTCAATCACCACTGCTGATGTTGTTCTAGCTGTTCGCCAAGCTGGCGGACCATCACTAGATAAGCGCGCAGTGAACATTGCAAAGCACATCAAAAATGTTGGAAAGCACAAAGTTGGTGTGCGTCTGCACCCAGCAGTTGAAGCTTCATTCAATGTTGATGTTGTAGCAAACTAACAAAACTAAAAAAGGGCGATGCAGAGAAATCTGCGTCGCCCTTTTTATTTAGTTTTTAAGAATTCGATTAAACCATCACACGCTGCATTGACCATTGCAAACACTTCGAGATACGCGTTGTAATCGCTGTAGTAAGGATCAGGTACTGCCGAACCTTTTGGTGAATTTGGATCATAATCTCGAAGCAGAGTAACTTTTTTCAAATCTTCACTTGTGCGAGCAAACTCTTTTATATCTTCCAAGTTCGTTTGATCCATCACGATTAGGTAGTCGTATTTTTCAAACCAATCGCTTGCGACTTGTTGGGCAGTGTGCTCAAAGGTGTAACCATTTTCTTGTAACACTTTTTGAGTTCTTGGGTGTGCGCCATTTCCCGCATGCCAACCGGCGGTTCCACCACTTACAACTTCTACGTCCAACCCTGCCAATGCCACCTTGCCACGCATTACGTGTTCTGCCATTGGCGAGCGGCAAATGTTGCCCATGCAGACCATCGCTACCTTGATTGTCATGGGGGTATCCTCGCAAATGCCATCCCAAATTGTGAGAACTGCCAAATGGGTTTTTATCCACGGACTGGGGATAAAAATCACTCACAAAATGGCAGTTTTCCCCGTTTTTGTCCACAAGGTTCGGCAATCTTTACACAGGTGAATTGGCGTGTTTCCACCGTCTATTAACGGGATTTACACAGGTTTATCAACAGGGCTGTTGGATTTTTGTCACTCATCCTCGCTACAACTGCCCCCTATTCAATTAAGAGGTGAACATGAGCGTGCACGAGCTGCCGAATTACTCGGACCAAGCCGGACCAGATCGACTTCCACCTCAAGATATAGCCGCCGAAGCAAGTGTTCTCGGTTCGATGCTACTTTCAAAAGATGCAATCAATGATGTTGCATTTTTAAAACCTGAAGATTTCTACAGACCGAATCACCAGACCATTTATTCGGTCATGCAAATGTTATCTCTTTCAGATAGTCCAGTTGATGCTGTCACAGTTGCATCTGAACTTACAAAACGTGGCGAACTAACAAAAGTTGGTGGCGCCGCATATTTGCACACACTTGTTTCAGGCGTTCCAACAGCTGCCAATGCTGATTACTACGCGCAGATTGTGCGTGACCGCGCAATCTTGCGTCGATTAGTTGAAGTTGGCACTCGCATCACTCAAATGGGATACAGCGGCACGGGTGAAGTTGACGACATTGTGGATCGCGCCCAATCTGAAGTTTTTGGCGTAAATGAAAGTCGCTCCGAAGATTTCAAACCATTGAGCGAAGTTATGCCAGTAATTTACGATGAACTCGAAGCAATGGGTCAAAGAAAAGAAGGCTTGATTGGTGTTCCAACAGGTTTCTACGAACTTGATGATGTAACCCAAGGATTTCAAAAGGGTCAGTTGATTATTGTTGCTGGACGTCCAGGTCAAGGTAAAACCACTTTGGGAATGGACTTTGTTCGTTCAGCATCTTTGAAGCACAACATGCCAACCGCATTCTTCTCACTTGAAATGTCGAACTCAGAAATCGTTATGCGTATGTTGTCTGCTGAATCTGGAATTCCGCTAACAAATATTCGTCACGGAAAAATTTCTGAATCTCAATGGGGAACACTTGCAGTCAAGATGGGTGAAATTGCAGCTAAGCCGCTTTACCTAGATGATTCACCAAACCTAACCATGATGGAAATTCGCACTAAAGCTCGTCGCTTAGTTCAACGACATGGAATTCGAATGATTGTGGTCGACTACATCCAGTTGATGACATCAGGAAAGAAAGTCGAAAGCCGCCAACAAGAAGTTTCGGAATTCTCACGTCAAATGAAACTTATGGCGAAAGAACTAAACATTCCGGTTGTTGCGCTCAGCCAGTTAAACCGCGGTCCTGAAAACCGTGCAGACAAGCGCCCTGTTCTATCTGACCTTCGTGAATCTGGATCTCTCGAACAGGATGCTGACATCGTCATCATGATTAGCCGTGAAATGGACAAAGAGAGTCCAAAAGCCGGAGAAGCAGAACTAATCATCGGTAAGCATCGAAATGGTGTGACCAAGGACATTCAGGTAGCGTTCCAAGCGCACAAGAGTTGCTTTACCGATATGCCTCGAGGAATTTAGTTCAAACACTTTGCAAATGTCTGACATTTTCTGTCTTGACTTAACAAAACAAAGCGAGCAGAGTTATCACCTTAAGATTCAAAAGTTTTAGGGTAAGAGTGAACACAATAGATCCATCACGGCTGGCTGACTTAATCGCGCGCGAACGCGCTCTATATATAGAAAAGCACCCGAAGTCTCATGCGGCATTTAAAGCTGCAGACAATCTATTTGGCCGAGTGCCAATGACTTGGATGAACAAATGGTCGGGCGGCTTCCCACTTTATTTAGACAGCGCACACGGAAATCGGATTAAAGACATCGATGGAAATGAGATCATCGATTTCGCGCTAGGTGATACAGGCGCGATGACTGGTCATAGTCCAAAAGAAACCGTAGATGCTGTTAGAAACCGACTAGAAAATTTAGGTGGCATCACCACCATGCTTCCAACCACTGATGCGCAGTGGGTAGGTGAAGAACTAACTCGAAGATTCGGTCTGCCACTTTGGTCTTTCACACTTTCGGCGACAGACGCAAATCGCTGGGCAATTCGACTCGCACGTTTGGCAACTGGCCGTGAAAAGATTTTAGTTTTTGCATACGCCTATCACGGCAGTGTTGATGAAACTTTTGCAGTTCCAGATGAAAATGGAAAAGCTGTTTCGCGCCCAGGAAATGTTGCACCTCCAGTGCCACTTGATTTAACAACTCGAGTTGTTGAGTTCAATGACATCGAAGCAGTACGTCGGGAACTTGCAAATGGAGACGTGGCCGCAGTTTTAACAGAACCTGCAATGACAAACATCGGAATTGTTTTACCTCAATCTGGGTTTATGGATGAACTTAGAAAAGCCTGTGATGAAACCGGCACACTTTTGATGATTGATGAAACCCACACAATTTCTGTCGGACCAGGTGGTGCTACTAAAGCGTGGGGATTGAAACCCGACATTTTCATTATCGGAAAAGCAATTGGTGGTGGAATTCCATCTGGCACTTATGGAATCACAGAAAGCTTGGCTCGCAAAATTACTGCGCATGAAGAAGCTGACATCGTTGATGTTGGTGGTGTGGGTGGAACTTTGGCAGGAAATGCACTTTCAATAGCAGCAATGCGCGCCACACTTGAGAGCGTGCTTACCGATGATTCTTGGCCAAGAATGATTGAACTTGCAACTGCATTTCGCGAAGGAGTTGAAAGCGCAATTGCAGAGTGCGATCTTCCTTGGACTTGCACGCAACTCGGAGCACGTGCTGAATACAGATTTGCGAATCCGGCTCCAGTCAACGGAAGTGAATCGGCTCAGGCCGCTGATGCAGATCTTGAAGAGTATTTCCACTTATACACCGCAAATCGTGGTGTCCTGATTACTCCGTTTCACAACATGGCATTGATGTGTCGCGATACGCAAATGAGCGATGTCGATAAGCACACTGAACTATTCCGTGATGCTTGCTTAGAACTTGTAGGCAACAAGTGACAAACAAAAGCAACATGGACGCAATTGACAAACAAATTTTGCGCGAACTCCAAATCGACGGACGTGCTTCATACGCAGATATTGCGGAGATTGTGAAATTAACACCGCCAGCTGTTAGAGCACGTATCCAAAAACTTCGTGACACTGGAGTGCTGCAGATAGTTGCCGTAACAGATCCGATTGCACTTGGTTATACCGAATCTGCAATCATCGGAATCCGAGTTGATGGCCTTGCAAAAGATGTTGCTGACCGACTTGGTGAAATCAAGAACGTTATTTACATGGTTATGTCTGTTGGTGGATATGACATCATGTGCGAGATTGTCTGCCAAAGCCGAGAGGAATTCGCAGCAGTGTTACATAACCAAATTAGAAGCATCGAAGGCGTGCGCTCAGCCGACGCATTCCCATACACAAGCATTCATACCCAGCGATTTAGCTGGGATGTTCCAAACTAAAGGTTGAAGATGAAAAAAATCATTGTTGCAATTGCCCTGCTGTTTGCAATCACAGGTTGCGCAAATAATTCAGCATCTGATCCTTTGCCTACCGAATCAAATAGCGCATCGAGCGAGGAAATTGAAGTTTCTTCACTCGACAAACTTGTAGTTTCTACTTACTCCTTGCCGATGGATAAAACTTACGATCACATCGATGCAGTGAAATTGACTGTGAAAGACGGTGCGGACGATGTGACTGTAAGAATTGCAAACGAAGTTAATTCTTGGATAGCGTCACAAATTGCTGATTTTCAAGCTAACGCAGAGACTTTATATAAAAAAGATAAAAAGTCTGCGACAGTTTTAGAGTTCAACTTAACCTATGATGAATCAGCAATCAGTAAACGTGTTTATGCACTTACATTCACCGACTACCGATATGAAGGCGGAGCACATGGTTCTAGCACTGTGACCACCTTCGCCTTTGACCTTTCGGATGGATCACGCTTTGATCTTGTCTCACAAATTGACCCAGCAAAGCGTGTTCAATTCAACGAAATGGTTGCAAGCGCATTAGGAGAACAAGCCGGAACTTTTGGTGTGGACTTAGATTCAAAAGAAGCCATCCTTTCTGCTTTAAATGACGACAAAAATTACAGCGCTTGGTTTGCTTCAAAAACCGATGGAATTGCAATAATTTTTCAACAGTATGCAGTAGGCCCATATTCCTCTGGTCAACCCACAATCGGTTTAAGCTGGGATGAAGTAAAGCAATTCTTAAAGTCTGATTCACTTTTGGCCTCGGAGTTTGCAAACTAATGAATAAACCAACAGTGCGCTCGGACCTACAAAGCTTGCCGGCTTACAAAGCGGGCCAAAAACTTCAACCGCGAGATGGTCTCGAAGTTTTTAAGCTCAGCAGTAACGAAAATACTTTTTCTCCGTTGCCTTCAGTGCTTGATGCAATAAATAAGGCAGCTGAAAATATCAATCGATATCCAGACCCGATGAACACTGAAATGATTTCAGCAATTGCTAAATCAATTGGCGTAGTGCCAGAGAACATTGCAGTTGGAACAGGCTCGGTTGCAGTTCTGGGTCATCTGATTCAGGCAATGGCCGGTCCAGGTGATGAAGTTATCTATCCATGGCGTTCATTTGAAGCTTATCCAATTTGGATGCAGTTGTGTGGAGTGACTAGTGTTCCTGTTTCATTGAAAGCTGATAATTCTCATGACCTAGAAGCAATGGCAAAAGCGGTAACTCCTAAAACCAAAATAATCATTGTTTGCACTCCAAACAATCCAACTGGAAATGCAATCTCTGCCGCTGATCTTCATGAATTTATGGATTCTGTGCCAAGCCATGTATTAGTGATTATTGATGAAGCGTACGAAGACTTCGTCACAGATCCGCAAATGGTCGCTGGAATGGATTTCTTTAAAAAGTATCAAAACGTTGCTTTGCTAAGAACTTTTTCAAAAGCGCAGGGCTTAGCGGGGATGCGGGTTGGCTATGCGGTAGCACAACCGGAAATAACCGACTTTGTTCGTCGAGTTTCACTTCCGTTTGGTGTGAACATTTTGGCTCAAGCTGCAGTCGTTGCATCTCTAACCGATGCCGCTAAACGAGAGTTGAAAGAAAGAGTAGATCAAATCTCAAAAGCCAGAGCTGAAATGCTGACTTCATTAAGAGTTGCCGGCTGGAAGATTGGACCACAGCACGCAAACTTTTTCTGGGTGAATACCGCACATGTTGAGGAACTTAAGAATGCATGCGAATCTGCAGGTGTGGCTGTGAGACCGTTTCCTGAGGGGATCCGAATCACAATAGGTGAACCTGAAGCAAATGAGAGAATTGTCAAACTGCTTTCAGAGTTTCCAAATAAGAACTAAATCGGCCAAACTGAGTTGGATAGGTATTTAACTCAGCATTTTTGGGACTAAAGACCCAAGACTCCAACTAGCGCAAAACGGCAAGATTTGCGCATAAAAGTTGGAGGAAAATATGAGTTCGCTTGATCTCGCCCGTTGGCAATTCGGCATTACAACCGTTTACCACTTTCTATTTGTTCCAATCACCCTAGGCACTTCTTTCTTGGTGGCAATTATGCAAACCATTTGGGTGAGAACAAATGACGATAAATGGCTACGCGCAACGAAGTTTTTCGGAAAGTTGCTGCTAATCAACTTTGCAATGGGTGTGGTCACGGGAATTGTTCAAGAATTCCAGTTCGGTATGAACTGGTCGGAATACTCAAGATTTGTGGGCGACATATTTGGTGCCCCACTTGCGGTCGAAGGATTAGTTGCATTTTTCCTTGAGTCCACATTCTTAGGCCTTTGGATTTTCGGTTGGGATCGCTTGCCAAAGAAAGTTCATCTTGCGACCATTTGGTTGGCCGCAATCGGAACCGCGCTCTCTGCTTATTTCATTTTGGCTGCAAATGCTTTCATGCAACATCCAGTCGGCTTTGAAATCAATCCAGTAACAAACCGCGCTGAATTGACTGACTTCATTGCCGTCTTGACTCAAAACACTGCCTGGATTGCTTGGTTACACACTGAAGCATCTTCTTTCTTAGTTAGTGGTGCATTGGTAGCTGGCGTTAGTGCCTATCTGTTGATGAAAAATAAGGGTGCTGATGTTGCTCGCCTAACATTGAAGTTTGGTGCAATCACTACATTGGTGGCTGGTCTTGCAGTTGCAATTACTGGTGACATGGATTCAAAAATCATGGTTGTGCAACAGCCAATGAAGATGGCTGCAGCAGAAGCTCTCTACGAAACTGAATCCAATGCTGGATTTTCAATCTTTACGCTAGGAAATCTTGAAGGCACCCAAGCAACTACTGAGATTAAAGTCCCTGGGCTGCTTTCATTCCTATCCACCGGATCTACAGCTGGTGAAGTAAAAGGCTTGAACGATTTACAAGCTGAATACACCCAGACTTATGGTGAAGGTTGGTACATGCCAAATATTCCAACAGCATATTGGTCATTCCGTTTGATGATTGGCTTGGGTGGTCTCGCTGTTCTTTATGGAATTTTTGCACTTTGGATTACCCGAAATGGTGCAACTCCAAAATCAAAGTGGTTCCTGAGAGCTTCTATCGTGGTTCCATTCCTACCGCTGGCTGGTATTTCGTTTGGCTGGTTGTTTACTGAATTGGGTCGCCAACCTTGGTTGGTCTTTGGACAGTTAATGACTGCCCAAGGTGTTTCATCAAGTGTTGAAGCTGGTTCGGTTTTGTTCACAATGCTTGGCTTCACTTTGCTTTATGGCGTATTAGCTGTAATCGAATTTGGCTTGTTCACAAAAACCATAAAGCAAGGCCCACCAGATGTTGTTCAAGATCCGTTCAAAGATGAAGATGCAAACCGTCCATTGACGTTTGCGTACTAAGAGAGTGATTTAAATGTTTAATTTAGAGACCCTGCAAACAGTTTGGATTGTATTAATTGCAGTCCTTTGGATTGGCTACTTCGTTCTTGAAGGATTTGATTTCGGTGTTGGTGTTTTATTGCCGATACTTGGAAAGAACGAAGCTGAGAAGCGCACGATGCTTACCACTCTCGGACCACTTTGGGACGGAAATGAAGTCTGGCTATTAGTAGCCGGCGGTGCTACTTTCGCTGCGTTTCCTGAATGGTACGCAACTTTGTTTAGTGGCTTTTACCTTCCACTCTTCTTGATTCTCTTCGCACTAATCATTCGCGGTGTAGCTTTTGAATATCGTAGTAAATACGGTGACTTGAAATGGCGTGCCCGCTGGGATTTAGCAATTGTGGTCGGATCATTCTTGCCAGCACTTCTTTGGGGTGTTGCATTTGCGAATCTGGTTCGAGGAGTTGAACTCGAACAACTTAGTTCTGGTGGATTTATCTACGTAGGTGGATTTTGGGCACTATTAAATCCATTTTCTCTACTTGGTGGATTGGTCACTTTAACTTTGTTCTTGACTCATGGTGCAATCTTCATCTCACTTAAAACTGATGGTGAACTTAGATACCGAGCTCGAGCATTAGCAATTCGACTGGGACTTGTTGCGACAGTCTTGGCTGTTGTTTTCCTCCTTTGGGCACAAATTGCATACAGTTCTAATACCTGGACCTGGGCACCGGTTCTCATTGCAGCGGTTTCTTGGCTCGGTGGCCTTGCCGCAATGTATAGAGGCCGCGAAGGTTGGGCATTCACATTCAGTGCATTGACTTTGGCGATGGCCGTCACTTCGGTTATTGGATTTATGTATCCGAACGTGATGCCAAACATCGATCGTTCAGAGATTGGACTAACAATTGCAAATGCATCTTCAACTGAAGGTACTTTGAAGATTATGACAATTGTTGCTTTAGTGATGACTCCAATTGTTTTGGCTTATCAGGCTTGGACATATTGGATTTTCAGAAAGCGCCTAACTGCCAGCATGATTCCAAGTCCTGAAAAAGGAACTTTGGATCATGTGAACGCATAGCAGTCTGTCAAACTACGGCGGTGCGACCATTTGATCCGAGATTGGCAAAAGAATTAAAGCCAATAAAGGGAGCAATTGGATTCACCGCCGTTTTGGCTTTTCTAGCGGCTATTGCTTTGATTTTTCAGGCAGTCCTTGCCGCAAAAGCTATTAATGATGCTTTCCTATTAGGGCGTAGCTGGAATGAAGTATTGCCGCTAATTCTCATCGCTGCTGCCGCTTGGGTTATACGAACACTTCTATCCAGCTTGAACGAATCATTAAGTCGAGAATATGGACTTCAGGCAGTTGCGAATGCCAGAGAAAAATCAGTAGCCCAAATAATGCAGACAAGAGAATTACCAATCCCAATTGGTGGGGCTGTCACATTGCTCACGCGCGGAATTGAAGGTTTAGAAGTTTATGTTTCTAAGTATCTTCCACAGTTAGTGATTTCCGCGATTGTTCCGGCCGGGATTGGCGCAGTAATTTTTTGGCTTGACCCATTAGCCGCTTTGATTTTGATCATAACTATTCCGCTAATCCCGCTCTTTATGGCTTTAGTCGGATGGTTCACTTCAGCAAACGTAGAGAAACATTGGCAGCAAGTCACAAGCCTTTCTTCAACATTGGCAGATTTGATGAATGGGCTACCTGAACTGACGATTTTTAATCGAGCAAAGCAGCAAGCATCAGAAATCCACAGACTTGGAACTCTCCAACAAACCGCGACTATGAAAGTTCTACGACTTTCATTTCTGTCAGCTTTTGTGCTCGAGCTACTTGCAACTATTTCGGTTGCGATTGTTGCGGTTGCAATTGGTCTGCGCCTAGTCAATGGCGAAATAGAGTTTTGGAAAGGCTTAGCAGTTTTAATCCTGGCACCAGATGTTTACGCTCCACTTCGCATGCTTGGAGTGCATTTCCATGCTGCGGTTGAAGGAATGGAAGCTTGGAACCAAGTTAAATTGATTTTAGATTCACCGAAAGTTAGACGCGGAAAATCTGAAGAGAATATCTCGGAAATTCATTGGCCAAGCCAAGTGATTTTCTTGGGCGAAAACAAGATTTCGATACCAGAAGGACATACTTCATCTGGAAAAGTCACTGTGGTTGTAGGGCCAAGTGGAATTGGTAAATCTACGCTTCTAAAGGTGATTTGTGGTGAACTGTCTGGAGAGGTGAGTTGCAACTCTTTGAGCCAATCCAGTTTTTCGAAGAATGTTGCGTTAGTTGATCAAAGTGCCCATTTGCCCGAGGGAACTGTTCGGGAGTTACTCCACTTTGGTCGACCGGAGCAGATTTCAGATTCAGAAATTGAGGCTCTGTTAAAGACTTTAGGATTGGAATTGTCACTAGATCAGGTGGTAAGTGATCGCAGTGTCGGTGTTTCAATTGGCCAAAGACGCAGGCTTGCAATTGCCCATGCACTTCTACGCAAACCTAATATTTTGTTACTTGATGAACCAAGTGCAGCTTTAGATGAGCAAAGTGAACTACAAATAATCGAGTCGATACGAAGTTTTGCAGATGCTGGTGGTGCAGTTCTTGCAGTAGCACACCGTGAGACTTTTAGAAATATCGCAGATGAAATTATTGATTTTGCAGGTAGCAAATGAAAATCTACTGGGCAATTGTTTTAACTTCTGCAACCATGCTGAGCGCAGTTGGTTTGGTCTCTACAGGGGGATGGTTGATCAGCTCGGCAGCTTTAATGCCACCAATCTTGGTTCTGCAGGTTGCGATTGTTGCAGTCAGATTTTTTGGAATTTCACGTGGTGTGTTCAGGTGGTCTGAGCGAGTGGTTTCCCATGATGTCGCATTGAGTGGAACCACACTTTTGCGAATGCAACTTTGGAAAAAGGCGGCATCACTTGGTCCAGTTGGTGTATGGAGATTAAGAAGTTCCGATGCTTTCGATCGGCTCACCAGCGATACCGAAAATCTTCAAGATCAGATAACAAGAGTTAAGGTTCCGTTATATGCAGCAACAATGAGTGCGGTTTTGCTAAGTCTGCTGCAATTCCTTTTATTGCCACTAGCTGGCATATTTTTCGCATTGTCATTTTTAGTTTCAGGAATAATAATCCCCAAGCTAATCACCAGAATTGAATTAAGAATTGCGCGGGAGGCTATTTCTGTAAGAAATCAGATCACCGCAAATATTTACCAGGCAATCAATAACGCACCACAACTTAGAATCCTCAATCTAACGAGTAATCATCTTGAGAACCTCAGAATGTCAGAAAATTCACGGGTTAAAGTTGAAAGTCGCTCAAGTGTTTGGGCAGGTGTATCAAGTGCATTGAACGGAATAGTTTCAGGCACGGCAGTCTTCATTTCGCTGATCGCTGGAACGGTTGCTTTCTCGCAAGGTGGGCTAAGCGGTCAAATGATTGCGGTAGTAACACTTTTGCCTTGGGCAAGTGCAGAAATAGTTGGCACATTTAGCCTAGCTGCGAGTGCTAAAACCAGAACTATTTTGGCGAACGAACGAATATCTGACTTTCTAGTGAAAGAAAATGACTTACCAATTGATGAAACAACAGATTTATCAAACCCTAGAAAGTTGATTCTTGAAAATGTCTCAGTTGGCTGGGACAAAGAGTTGGTTGTACAAAACTTTAATCTAGAAGTTAAACGAGGCGAAATCGTTGGCTTGGTCGGATCAAGCGGAAGTGGCAAATCAACAATTTTGAGCGCTATCTTGAGGTTAATTCCACATCAAGGGAATATCCGCATTGACGACACTTCAATTTACAACATTAAGAATTTTGAAAATCAAATTACTGCACTATTGCAAACAACCTATATTTTTCACACAACTTTGCGCGAGAATTTAAAAATAGCAAATGCGAATGCAATTGATTCAAAACTTCTAGAAGTTATCAATCAAGTTGGACTAGATTCTTGGTTCAAGAGTTTGGATAAGGGTTTAGACACTTTAATTGGCGAACCCGATAGATCACTGAGCGGTGGAGAAATTCAGCGGATTGGAATTGCACGCACTATTTTGAGTCACACAAATTTTGTTCTACTTGATGAACCAACGGAGCATCTCGATTTTGAAACCGCACAGTCGGTCTGGCAAGTGATTGAAAAGGTGTTTTTGGATAAGGGTGTAATTGTGATAACCCACGACCAAAGAATCGTCCAAAAGTTTCAAAAGACTGTATCTCTGGATTGATTCATATGCGAGACTTCTTCCGTGAGTGAGCCGCGCGAAACCGAGCTATTTAAAGCAGTCATGAGTGTGGTTGCAGATTTGGACCTGCAATCAACACTTGAAACAATTGTTAAAACGGCAGTTAATTTGGTTGATGCTAAGTACGGCGCACTCGGAGTTTTATCGCCTAAAGGTGGTTTGCAAGATTTCTTTCATGTGGGGATGGAAGAAAACCAAGTGAAAAAGATTGGTCACACCCCAGCCGGCCGTGGGGTGCTTGGCCTACTCGTTCAATATCCGGAACCAATTCGACTTTCAGATTTAAGCAAACATCCAGCTAGCTTTGGTTTTCCTGAAAATCACCCGCCAATGAAATCCTTTTTAGGTGTGCCTGTGCGAGTCCGTGGTGAAGTATTTGGAAATCTATATCTAACCGAAAAAAAGGGTGAAGCCGAATTCACCGAACAAGATGAAGAGTTGGTTGTTGGACTTGCTGCCGCAGCTGGTTTGGCAATCGAGAATGCGAGGCTTTTTTCAAAAACTCAAGCAATTGCGGTGTACGAAGACCGCGAAAGGATTGCACGCGACTTACACGATCTAGTAATCCAACAGTTGTTCGCAACTGGTATGACTTTGGAATCGATTGCTAGACGATCAGCTGATAGTCCAGAAGCTGAAAAAATAAATCAAGCGGTCGAGGATTTAGACCGGACAATAAAACAAATTCGCCAAAGTATTTACGCATTGACAACGCCTGAAAACGACGGGGTGTCGCTGCGCCGCCGAGTGATGCATGAGGTGGAAAGTTACACAGTTTTACTTGGTACGACTCCTTCAATTTCCTTTGAAGGACCGGTTGATTCGATGACGAGTGATCGCGAAACCAATCAAGTGGTCGCTACATTGCGTGAATTACTTTCTAATGCAGTTCGACATGCGCAAGCAACAGCAGTTTCTGTGTCATTGCAGATAGTTGATCATCATTTGGCACTCACAGTTTCGGATAACGGTGTGGGCATCCCGGAAACAGTTAGTCGTAGTGGATTAGAGAATTTGCGCAAACGAGCTGAGGCCATGGGCGGCAGTTTTGAAACCAACAAAGTAGAACCAAGCGGCACTAAAGCAAAGTGGATGATTCCGCTTAACAATTAGTCGCGGCCAGCTTCGCCAATTCCAAGCCGCGCAATAAATGCTGCTGCTTGACTTCTACGTTCCATGCCAAGTTTTGCGAGGACCGACGAGACATAATTCTTGATGGTTTTTTCTGCCAAAAACATTTGCTCTGCAATTTGGCGATTGCTCATTCCTTCGCCAATGAATTCAAGAACTCTGCGTTCTTGATCTGTTAAATCATCAAGCATTGAATAAACCGAACTTCCTTTTCGTAGGCGATTTCGAACCTGATCAACAGCTTTTTGATCTAACAAACTTTTACCAGTTGATACATCTTTAATCATTTGAATCAGGTCGCCACTTCGGATATCTTTCAAAACATATCCGTGTGCGCCAGCTAAGACTGCACTTAATAGTGCTTCATCATCAGCGTAAGAAGTCAACATCAATACATTGATTTCCGGTGCGAGTGCACGCAGGTCTCTACAAACCTCAATCCCAGATCCATCTGGAAGCCGAACATCCAGCACGGCAACGTCTGGTCGCTTTACCAAGATTCCTTGTAAACCTTCGGCGCAAGTTCCAGCATCACCCACAACTTCCATGCCTGGCTCGGAGGAAATCAGATCAGATAGTCCACGACGGACCACCTCGTGGTCATCCATGAGAAATACCCGAATAGTCATTTTGATTCCCTTCCGCTGACGTATTGTGCCAAAGAAAGAGTTCGCTCGAGGACTATTCTTGATTTATGGTCAAAGTTCGACTTCTGCAGGTCAAATCCGATGAAACCGAAGCTACTTCAAAGCGAATTGAGCGAGTTGTTGGCGAACTTCCACAACATTTAGCTGCGGCTGACTTTGTGGTGCTCCCTGAACTTTGGACATTACACGCTTTCAATTTGAAATCTCTTGAAGAAAATGCCTTAACGCTTGACGACAAAATCTTCAAAGATCTGTCCGCTTTGGCCAATAGCGCAAACACTTGGCTGCATGCGGGCACTTTCCCCATGAAGCATGTTGACGGGACTTTAACAAACACCGCTGTTGTTTTTGATTCACAAGGAACTTTGCATTGTTTGTATTCAAAAATACATTTATTTGGTTTCGAAGATGGTGAAAGAAAATATCTGTCTTCCGGTAACCAGATTTTGGTTTCAAAGACTCCGTTTGGGCAAACCGGAATATCTACTTGCTACGACTTGCGCTTTCCAGAACTTTATCGTGAACAAACAGCGCGAGGTGCCGAATCTTTCTTGATCAGTGCTGGTTGGCCAACAATTAGATCAGACCACTGGAAAACTCTTTTGAAAGCCAGAGCTATTGAAAATCAAAGTTTTGTGATTGCTACTTGCGGACGTGGATTGGCCAATCAAATAGAGCTTGCCGGACAATCCATGGTTATCAATCCCAAGGGTGAAGTCTTAGCGCAAGCCAATATTGATGACGAGTTCATTGATGCTGAAATAGATATAGAACTAGTAAATAAATGGCGTAAAGAATTTCCAGTACTTGGCGATATTCGAGATTTACACAATCTCTAACATGTTTTAGCTATCAACAGATTTTTAAACCATATTTATAAAAACAGAGAGTTATCGAGAATGAATTAGTGACTTCATTTTCGATCTTTGGAACCCGAGGCGGAATCGGGACTTCAACTTTTGGGTGGGCTTTTGCTCAAGAAATCCAAGCGACTGCCTTTTTAGATTACTCAATTCATCAAAGTGCCGCTTGGATTTTTAATAACGTAGATTCTGATTTCTCTTGGCCGAATACTTTAGATTCAACTAGTTCTACTTTTCAATTATTCCAAACAATCCAAAAGGCACCCGAGGTCCATGGAATAAAGGTATTTTCAGGTGGAATTCCCATTCCTACCGTCGAAGCAGATGACTCATTAACGCTCGTATTTGATGGTGATTGTGTAGCGGATTTTCGCCTTTTGCACACGACAAACAGCATTCAAGACATGGAAACAAGCTGGGACCAAAAAGATTTTCGATATGTGGTACTTAGAGAGGTATCAGGTGGAGTCCCAACAAAATTAATCCAAGAAAAATTTGACTATTCATATCGAAGCGAACGAAGTGTTCACTTGTCCGTATCTAATGGATTGGGGTTACACCCACGATCGCATGTGAGCCGAACCGCTAGGAATATTTATGCAGACATTTGCCGAGATTTTCCACATAGTCATTAGCGACATTCTCACCCTAGGTTCACAGCCTGATCAAACTCAAATTAGCGAAATTCTGGACAATCACAAATGGCTATTAACTAAATCAGATTTTGAAAAACTTGAAAAAGCAATCGCAAACGAATTGTCAGGATATGGGCCACTCAATTCAGTGCTGTCTGAAAACGTAACGGATGTTTTAGTCAATTCGCCAGATTCTGTTTGGGTTGATAGTGGCGGTGGCTTAACCCACTTCACGAATATTTTTGAAAGCGCTGATGAGATTGCTTTTTTAGCAAGACGCTTAGCTAGTTTGGCAAACTCCCGCTTAGATGATGTCGAACCATTTGTCGATGGGCTCCTTCCCGATGGAACTCGTCTACACGCCTTACTTCCTCCGGTGGCAGGAAAGTGCGCCAAAATTTCTTTGAGGTTTCCAAGTCAAAAAATCATTCCGATTGAATCGTGGATGTTGGATTTAAATGAAACAGAGTTAGATTTACTGAACCGAGTGGTTCGTGGTGAATTGTCATTTGTAATCTCCGGAGCAACCGGTTCGGGCAAAACAACTCTACTCAAATCGATTATCAATGCGCGGCCATCTGGACAAAGAATTTTGATACTCGAAGAAGCTTCCGAAATTCAGCTAACTAAACCCAACATAATTTCATTGGTCGCGCGCAACCCGAACACAGAAGGGATGGGGGAGTTCACACTGCAGAAACTGGTTCGTCAGTCTTTAAGAATGCGACCAGATTCAATTGTGATTGGCGAAGTTCGTGGAATTGAATTAATTGATTTTCTTTTAGCGGTGTCGAGTGGACATGGTGGTTCTGGCACCACAATCCATGCAAACCCTGGTTTTGTTGAACGGCGAATTGGGATTCTGGCTGGTCTTGCAAAAATGGATTCAAAGTTCGCTGTCGATTTGTTTAAAAGTTCGATAGATGTCGTGATTCATTGTGAACGTAGAAATGGGAAAAGAATTATTACCACGATTGCGGAAAACCATCAGTGTTGATGTTGGGAATTGTTTCTTTTGTAACTGTAGTGCTGGTGATGTATCCAATCAAAGTTATTGGCAATTCCCCTAAGATACTTGATAAAAGCGAATCAAAAACTCTTGAAGAACTATTTCGTTTACGGAGTTTTGCTCAAATTGGCAGGATAGAAAATTATCCAAATGTTATTGACCCTTGGCAAAGGGAGATTTCATCTCTAAAAGATCTTCAGGAATCAACAGGCATAGGCGTCATTCCACTGATCGATCATTTAATTGATTGTGAACGGGACCTAGAAACTCTAAAAAGAGAATTCCGCACCAGAAGCTCTACAGCAACCGGGGCATCATTGACTTTAAGTTTCATGCCATTGTTGATGTGGTTGATTGGAATTTCTATCGGTGTAGATGTCTTTGGTTTTCTTTTATCATGGCTTGGTATAGCGGTTTTACTCATTGGTGGAATTCTCACACTCATTAGTCGACTATTACTTAGGAGATTAGCTTTTCACGCGGTTTTAAAGCCAAAACTTAATAGTCGCAAAACATTGTCTCGCGACGCGGCAACACTTGTGGGCTTCGTGACGGTTATTTCTTTTCAAACAAACTACTTTGGATTCGTAGTTGCGGTATTTGCGGCAATCGTCATCCACAATTCTTGGAACCTGGCTGCAAGCCAAAATCCAGATCTTCAGACTTTTGTTATTCGAGATCAACAGCACTTTGAACTGATTGCAATCTCTTGTCTAATAGATGCAGGGTTAACTTGGACTACTGCACTATCCAACATGCAAAATCCAGAACTAATACGGATCTCGGAACGAATCCAAATGGGTTTTACAGCACAATCTGCATTCACTAGCTCGAGTCATTGGCAAGAAGTTGGCAATTTAATTGCCGAATCAATGCAGAGAGGAACTCGAATAGCTCGCGACCTAAAAATACTTGCAAGCGAATATCGCCAACAATCACTCAACTATCGCATTCAACATTGCGAACGAATTGCTGGGAGATTGATAATTCCAGTCAATTTGCTGCAATTGCCAGCTTTTATATTGCTAGGGCTGGTTCCAATTGTGGCTCCACTACTTATGCAAACCCTTGATGCTTTCCACATTTAGTTTGTTAACCGAGTTTCTTCACAGATGTTGAGTTACTTATTTTTCGTTGATTCGAATGGATTTACTTATCTCCCATTCAAAGAAAGGAATATATGTTCATCAAAACTTTAATTCGCTTGCGAGATCTTCAAGAAGGAGCATTGACCGCGGAGTATGCAACGGTTGGTGTGGCTGCGTGTGGAGCGGCTGGAATTCTTTATAAGTTTTTCACAAGTACAAGTTTTGCAGCACTGCTCTCAAATATTTTCGAACAAGCTTTTACGTGGATATTTAATCGATGAAGAAATTATGGTTTCTGCGGTTTAGATCTCAGTCCGGTTCAGTAACCGCAGAAACCGCAATTTCAATTGCGTTCATAGTATTTGCGGGGTTCGTATTGATCAGCTGTCTTGGTTTTGCAATGCAGTTTCAAAGACTTCAAACACTCGCACAAGAATCTAGTAGAACTGCAGCTTCCTTAGAGAATCCACTGCTTCTCGAAACCCAGATTAAAGATTTGCTTCACGGTGTCAATCCCAAGGTAAGTGTTAAGTTTGATTGGCAGACACAATATGTAACAGTGGTTTTATCTGAGCCAACTAGCGGCCTTGTGAATATTTTGAAAAAGGAAATTGAGATTGCTGCTATTGCACCGAGGTGGAGTGGATGATCACGAATTCTGTAGTGGTGTGGCTTTGTGCATTTGCACTATTTACTTTTTCACTTATTTCAGGATTTTCGGTGGTAGTCCAATATCAAGAACTTCAACACTCAGCTGAAAATATTGCAATTCAGGTGGCACGCTCGCAGGCGATAAATCCAGATATATCAATTCGAGATATCTGTATCACCCTGGCAAAGCCTGAAAACTCTGATCTAGAAAGTTGTGAAATTTCACCAAAATGGGTTCAGATTGCCATCTCAAAAAGGGTCTCGGCCCTTGGTAGGACCTTCAAAATTAGGGCAGATTCTCGGGTTGGATATGGTTTTTACTCACAAAATGAGGCCTGAGAGCGGTTATTTCGGGAATTTGTGAGCGTTTACACTTCGCGCAGTGACTAATCAGCCTCATTTTGAGGCTTCCGCGCAGTGTGGCCGGGCAGCACGCCTGTTTCGCTGTTCGGTAAATAATTGAGGAGAACAATTCTTATGTCGCATGCTCTCATTGCACTCGAGTCGGTTTCGATTTCAGGCAGCAACCTAATGGTTATTGTCGGTGTCGCAATCGTTGCACTCGCCGCTCTTGGTTTCGCGGGTTACCTTGTGAAAGAGGTGCTCTCTTCAGACGAAGGCACCGAACGCATGAAGGAAATTGCCGGCGCTGTCCAGGAAGGTGCTGCTGCATACCTGCAACGCCAATTCAAGACCCTCTCAATTTTCGTGGTCTTGGTTTTCTTCTTACTCTTCTTACTTCCAGCAGAAACTACTGCTGAAAAAATCGGTCGCTCTCTCTTCTTCGTAGTTGGTGCAGTTTTCTCCGCTACCACAGGCTACATGGGTATGTGGTTGGCAGTTCGAGGCAACGTTCGCGTCGCCGCCGCAGCTAAGGATCAAGGTGAAAACGCTGCAATGCGTATCGCATTCCGCACCGGCGGTGTTGCAGGCATGTTCACAGTTGGTTTGGGCTTGTTCGGTGCCGCGCTTGTAGTTTTGGTTTACAAAGCTGAAGCACCAAAAGTTCTTGAAGGATTCGGATTCGGTGCAGCTTTGCTTGCAATGTTCATGCGCGTCGGTGGCGGTATCTTCACCAAAGCAGCAGACGTTGGAGCTGACTTGGTTGGAAAAGTTGAAAATGGAATTCCTGAAGACGATCCACGTAACGCTGCAACAATCGCAGACAACGTTGGCGACAACGTTGGTGACTGTGCTGGTATGGCAGCGGACCTATTTGAATCATACGCAGTAACACTTGTTGCAGCTTTGATTCTTGGTAAAGCCACTTTCGGTGAATTAGGTTTGGTTTTCCCACTAGTGGTTCCTGCAATCGGTGTATTAACAGCAGTGATTGGTATCTTGGCTGTCCGCCCACGCGAAACTGACAAGACTGGAATGCAAGCAATTAACCGTGGTTTCTTCTACTCAGCTGCTGTTTCTGCTGTGCTTGTCGCGGTTGCTTCATTCTTCATGTTGCCAGCTACTTTGGCTGAACTAAATCCAGTCGGTCTTGCTGCTGACATCATTGCAAATCCGGATCTTCCTTCGTTGAATCCACGCTATCTTGCAATCGGTGCAGTATTAATCGGTATTGCACTTGCAGCAGCAATTCAAATTCTTACTGGTTACTTCACTGAAACCCACCGTCGTCCAGTTGATGACGTAGCAAAATCTTCTGTAACTGGTCCAGCTACTGTTATTTTGAGTGGTATTTCACTTGGTCTTGAATCAGCTGTTTACTCAGCATTGCTAATTGGTGCAGCTGTGTACGCAGCCGCAACACTTGGTGGCGGTTCTGCAATTCTTGGATTGTTTGCAATTGCACTTGCCGGAACAGGTTTGCTAACAACGGTTGGTGTAATTGTTTCGATGGACACATTCGGTCCAGTATCCGACAACGCACAAGGTATTGCTGAAATGTCGAAAGATGTTCACGGCGAAGGCGCAGCAATTCTTACCCGTCTAGATGCAGTTGGAAATACAACTAAGGCAATTACAAAAGGTATTGCAATCGCAACTGCGGTACTTGCTGCAACTGCGCTGTTTGGTTCATTCCGCGATGCAGTAACAGCTGCAGCATCTGGACTTGGTGAAAAAGCAGTTGAATTCCAAGGAGTTCTTGACGTTGCACAACCAAATAACTTGGTTGGTTTGATTATTGGTGCTTCTGTCGTGTTCTTGTTCTCTGGCCTTGCAATCAATGCAGTGTCACGTGCAGCAGGAGCTGTTATTCACGAAGTTCGTCGACAGTTCCGCGATCACCCAGGAATTATGGAAGGCACCGAAAAGCCTGAATACGGCAAGGTAGTCGACATTGTTACTTTGGATTCATTGCGCGAACTTGCGACTCCTGGTTTGCTAGCAGTTCTAACTCCAATTGCTGTTGGTTTCGGTCTTGGAATCGGCGCTCTTGGTTCATTCCTTGCTGGCACCATTGCAGCAGGTACTTTGATGGCAGTTTTCCTATCCAACTCTGGTGGAGCTTGGGACAACGCAAAGAAGTTTGTTGAAGATGGACACTTCGGTGGTAAAAATTCAGAAGCTCACGCGGCGACTGTTATTGGTGACACTGTTGGTGACCCATTCAAAGACACTGCAGGCCCGGCTATCAACCCACTCATCAAGGTTATGAACCTGGTTGCGCTACTAATTGCACCTGCAGTTGTAAGCGCTCAGGTTTCAGACAGCCCGACTGTTCGAATCATTGCAGTTGCAATCTCTGTCGGCGTAATCATTGCAGCAGTGTGGATCAGCAAGCGTCGTCCGCTAGCTGTAGCCGCAGAAGAAATGGTTATTCCAGCAGAAGATTTGGAATATGTAGTGACTCATAAGAACGAGCACTACTCTTAATTAATAAGTGACAAACCCGCTATCACTCCAAGTGTTAGCGGGTTTGTTTTTTAAAGCGAGGTGATTATGGTGGTATCAAGTTTTGAATATCATGGTTCGATATTTCAACTTCAGCACGATGACCTCGCGGGCGAATCCCTAAATCCTGATGCAGTTTTAGGAGTTGGTGGCGCAACTAGAACTTTGTTGAATTTGATTCCAGTTCGACATTTTGAAAAAGTCTGGGACCTAGGTTGCGGCAGTGGCGCAATTTCAATCGCGGTTTCAACTCATTGTGAAAAAGTAATTGCTACAGATATTTCTGAGCGCGCATTAGATTTCGCAAAACAATCTGCACACATAAATGAAATTGAAAACATTGAATTTCGTTTAGGTTCTTTAACAAACCCAATCGAAAATGAAACCTTTGATTTGATTGTTAGCAATCCTCCATTTGTTATAGGTGATGTGACAAACCTTGAACATCGTGAATCTCCGTTTGAAGCAGATGGATTAACTCGCGAATTACTGCGAGCAATTCCAAAACATTTAGACGAAAACGGAATTGCCATTTTTCTTACAGCTTGGCTAGAAACCGAATCAGAAGATTGGCAAGACCGTATTGAACAGATGTTGCCCGATGATGTACACGTGTTGGTTGGGCTTAGAGATCTTCAGGCAATTGATGAATATGTTGCGACTTGGCTGGCCGATGCCAAGATTGACGATGAAAACATGATGTCGAACTGGAAAGCCAAATTAAATGAATGGAAAGTTCGCCACGTGGCGTTTGGATTTGTAGTTCTACAAAAAGATGTGTCAGTTGAGCCGTGCCATAATTTAAATGATGTGCGTAATGCGACCCGCTTACCAAATGGCGAGGAAGTCATCACCGCCATCACTCAAATGAAACAAGCTAGTGCCTTGTCGGCCCTAAGTGTCATCACCTCAAGTTTTACTGCCGCCACCTCACAAAGTTGGCGGGGAGATGTGGCACTAGATGGGGTTTTGTCAGGGTTGCGGACAAATCTCAGCGCCGGGCTGGATTTTGAGGGGGCTGTCGAAAAGGTGGCAGCTGAGCTCAAACTCGACCCGGAAGACGTGAGGGTCTATGGACTCGTTGGGGTAAAAACCCTCGTATCCATGGGGTTATTAGCCCTCAACACGCCGAGGATTTGAATTTAGACCCCTCTGCAGGGCACACTAAATAATAAGGTAAAGACAATTGAACGATACTGAGAATGGACAGAACGAGAAGAAAATGGCGAAGTCAGGCAACAAACTGGTCATCGTGGAGAGCCCCGCGAAGGCTAAAACTATTGGCAAATATCTAGGCGACGACTTTGTAGTAATGGCCTCGGTCGGTCATATCCGCGACCTTCCGGGCAGCGCCACTGAGATGCCAATCGAATACAAGGGTGAGTCCTGGGCCAGCCTGGCAATCAACGTGGATCATGAATTCGAAGGAATCTACGTAGCTGATCCAAATAAGAAGAAGTTGATCAGTGAACTTAAAGCTGCTTTGAAAGAAGCCGACGAGCTTTACCTCGCAACAGACGAGGACCGAGAGGGAGAAGCAATCTCGTGGCACCTGCTCGAACTACTGCAACCAAAAGTTCCAGTCCATCGAATGGTGTTTCACGAAATCACTAGCAAGGCGATTGCTAACGCGGTTGAAAATCCACGCGACCTCGACATGAATCTGGTTGAAGCCCAAGAAACTCGCAGAAAAGTTGACCGACTCTTTGGTTATGAAGTCAGCGAAGTTTTGTGGCGAAAAGTAAAACCAAGAATTAGTGCCGGTCGTGTGCAATCTGCAGCTCTGCGATTGATTGTAGATCGCGAACGTGAACGTATCGCTTTTATCAAGGGCTCATACGCTGACATTCTTGCGCAGATGACACTTGGCTTCAAAGCTGAATTGCATAGTGTCAATGATGTGCGCATCGCGGACGGAAAATCCTTTGATGAAAACGGAAAATTAGTTGCGAAAAATGTTGTACTAATTACTCTGTCAGAGGCTGAACGCTTAGTAAGTGCAATTGATAAAGAAAAATTTACAGTTGCAAAAATCGAACAGAAACAACAAAACCGCAAACCATTTGCGCCGTTTACCACTTCTACTTTGCAGCAAGAAGCCGGAAAGAAATTCCGCTGGTCATCCAAGCGCACAATGGACTTGGCACAAGATCTTTATGCACGAGGTTTTATCACCTACATGCGTACAGACTCACCAACTCTGTCTGAACAAGCAACCACAGCAGCTCGCAAACAAGCAACCGAGTTGTATGGTGCAAACAATGTTGCAGATGCACCGCGTTTATATGGCGCATCCGCAAAGGGAGCGCAAGAAGCACACGAAGCAATTCGTCCAGCCGGTGAAAACTTTGCGACTCCAGACATGTTACGGGCTGAACTAAATGCGGACTCATTCCGTTTGTATGACTTGATTTGGCGCCGCACTCTCGCATCGCAGATGGCGGATTCGCGTGAAGCCACCACAACTGCAACTCTTGAAACCACTGCTGGTTCTGGCGAAAAACTAAGTTTCCGCGCAAGTGGCACAGTGGTGCTATTTGCAGGTTGGCGTGCTGCTTACGACATCGTTGAAGAAGATGAAGACGACGAAAACTCAGAAAAGCGTTTGCCCGCTTTAACCGAAGGTCAAGTCCTTTCGGCTGACGAGTTGAAGGCAGTTGGTCACGAAACTAAACCACCAGCTCGCTTCACCGAACCATCGTTGGTTAAGAAAATGGAAGAAATTGGTATTGGCCGACCATCAACATACGCTGCAACCATCGCTACATTGTTAGATCGTGGTTATGTAAGTAAGCCAAAGGGTCCAGCCTTAGTGCCGAGCTGGCTTGCTATGAACGTTATTAAATTGCTAGAAACTCACTACATGCATTTAGTTGACTATGCATTCACTGCAAACATGGAATTAAAGCTCGACCAAGTCGCAGAAGGAAATCTTTCGCAACTAAAGATTCTGAAAGATTTCTACTGGGGTGGTGGCGAAGACTTCGAAGGTTTGAAACCACTTTTGAAAAACTGGGCTGATGAAATCGATGCTCGTGAAATGGCGAGTATCTCGATTCCAAACGCAGATGCGGTTGTGCGAGTCGGTAAGTACGGCGCATTTCTTGAACGTGGCGAAACAACTGCAAATTTGCCAGAAGATGTTTTGCCAGATGAGCTAACTCCTGAAAAAGTGCAAGAGCTTTTTGATGCGCCATCAGGTGATCGCGAACTTGGAGTACACCCAGAAACCGGATATCCAATTGTTGCGAAGGTCGGTCGTTTCGGTCCTTATGTCACTGAAGTTTTGCCAGAAGGTACAAAAACAAAAGGTAAAGGCGCAATTAAGCCAAAGACCGCATCGCTTTTGAAATCAATGGCTTGGGACACAGTCACAATGGAAGACGCACTGATGTTGATGTCACTTCCACGCACTGTTGGGGTTGATTCAGAGGGTCGCACAATCACTGCACAAAACGGTCCGTTTGGTCCATACCTACTACGCGAAAAAGACAGCCGCTCCTTACCTGATGAAGAATCTATGTTCACAATTACAGTTGAGGGTGCTCTCGAACTTTATGCGCAACCAAAAACTCGTGGACGTGGAGTTGCGAAAGAGCCATTAGCTAGTTACGGCAATGACCCAGTTACAAATCAACTGATTACTTTGCGCGAAGGCCGTTTTGGTTTGTATGTAACGGACGGTGAAACCAATGCCTCACTTCGAGTCGGTGACAATGCCCAAAACCTCACTCCAGAACGCGCGGTTGAACTTTTGAGCGATCGCCGTGAACGTGGACCGGTTGAAAAGAAAAAGCGTCCGCGCAAAGCAGCGAAAACCGCAGCCACAAAAACTGCAAAGAAAACCACTAAGAAATCAGCCAAATAATGTCTGGCTTCTTTATCGCTTTGGAAGGTGGCGACGGCGCTGGCAAGTCCACTCAGGTGAAACTGCTCGCCGCCGCCCTTCAAGGCAAACGCGAAGTGGTCATTACTCGTGAACCTGGCGGCTCTGATGTTGCAGAACACATCCGTGAGGTTTTGTTAAATCCAAACCATCGAATTGATGGCATGACCGAGGCTTTGCTGTTTGCTGCCGCAAGAGCTGATCACGTTAGCAAAGTAATTCGACCAGCTCTTGAGCGCAACCATGTTGTAATCAGTGACCGCTTTGTGGACTCATCAATTGCATATCAGGGTGTAGCCCGCAAACTAGGAATTGAAATGGTTCGCGAACTAAACATGATTGCAACCAACAACCTAGTGCCAGACCTAACAATCGTTTTGGATGTCACGACTGACGCTGGACTTGCTCGCGCCCAAGAACCTAATCGAATGGAAAACGAGGGTGCTGACTTTCACGAAATCGTCAAAGATGCCTTTTTACGATTGGCGGAACTCGAACCAAGTCGCTATCTTGTGATTTCTGCACATCAATCGCGTGAAGCGATTGCCGAAACTATTTTGCAAGAAGTAATGAAGCGGTTGAATTAGAAATGGCTGTATGGGATCGATTAGTTGGTCAAGCGAGAGCAATCGAGTTGCTCGATCGCGCAGCGAGAGACGCCCACACTCCCGATTCAAAATCTAATTCCATGACTCATGCTTGGTTGTTTACCGGCCCACCTGGTGCTGGTCGTTCAACTGCTGCGATTCTGTTTGCGGCTTCAATCCTTTGTGAAAACTTTGGCTGCGGCACTTGCTCAACATGCAAACAAGTTTTGAACGATCAACACCCAGATGTAAATAGATTCATTCCTCAGCAAATCACCATCACACGCGATGAAGCTGAAGGACTAATCCGAGAATCCAGCGTCATGCCACTTACAAGTAATTATCGAATCATCATCATTGAGGATGCAGATCGATTGAATGATGTCAGCGGAAACATGTTGCTCAAATCCATTGAAGAACCACATTCGCGCGCAATCTGGATTTTGTGCACACCAAGTGTTGATGATGTGCTGCCAACAATTCGCTCCCGCTGCCGAACACTTTCACTCGCGACTCCAGCTTGGAGTGAAGTTGCTGAACTTCTAACTAAAGAAGGAATCGAGCCAGCGATGGCGGCATATTCCGCCCGCGCAGCCCAAGGACATGTCGGCCGCGCACGCGGACTTGCAACTGATGAAGCAACAAGGCGCCGTCGCAACGAAATCTTGCAGATTCCAAGTCAACTTCACGATCTGCGTGCCTGCTTTGTGGCTGCTGAAAACATAGTGAGTGTTGCAACAGAAGAAGCAAACGCCGAGTGCGACCGCCGTGATGAGGCCGAAAAGAACGATGTTCTCGAACTCTTTGGAGTCGAAGCTGGTTCGAAATCCAAAGGTGAAAGAGCCGCACGACCAATCTTGCGTGAATTAGAAACTCGACAAAAATCCCGCCGAACCCGCGCGGTCAGAGATCGGCTTGACCAGTCTTTAATCGATTTGATGTCATATTTCACAGATGTGATGAAACTTCAACTTATTGGCGAAGAAGCCGAATTAGTAAATGAAGATATGCGTGGACAATTAAAGGAATTCGCTAAAACTTCGACGGCCGCCAAAACACGAGCACGTATGGAAGCAATTGAACGGGCACGCAGACAATTTGCATCAAATGCCCAGCCACAAATGATTATTGAAGCCCTAACAATTGAATTAGCAAGAGCATAGGAAAATAATGAAAAAGGTAATCGCAGTTCTGTCAGTTTTTATGTTGGCCGCTTGTTCTTCAACTCCGTCACCCGATAACTCTTTGTCTGCCAAGACTTTGGATGATTACTACAACCAGACACTCACATGGACCGAATGTGAAGGAACTTTTGAATGCGCGGAACTGACTGTTCCGCTTAATTATGAAAACCCGGCTGGTGAAACAATTCAGATTGCTCTCAAGAAATTTCCTGCTCTAGATCAAGATACAAAACTCGGATCAATCGTTGTAAACCCAGGTGGTCCGGGTGGAAGTGGTGTTGATTACGTAACTTATTACGACTATCAGTTTTCACAGGATCTTTACTCTGCTTATGACATAGTGGGATTCGACCCGCGCGGTGTTATGAAAAGCGCTCCAGTTGATTGTTTAACCGACTCAGAAATGGATGAATATCTTTCAAGTGATGGAACTCCCGACACTTCACTCGAAGTTAGTGATTTCCTAAAAAGCTCTGAAGAATTTGCAAAAGCATGCGTGAAAAACACAGGGAACTCAATTAATTATGTTTCAACAATCGAGACCGCGCGCGACATGGATATTTTGCGTGCTGCACTCGGTGAGACCAAACTCAATTACTTAGGCAAGTCATACGGCACACAACTGGGTGCTGTTTATGCACACATTTTTCCAGATTTAGTTGGCAAATTTGTTTTAGATGGCGCTGTTGATATGTCGCTAGACACAAGTGAATTAACTCTTGGACAGCTTAAAGGATTTAGTGTTGCGTTTGATCGCTTTGCGCAATATTGCGCTTATGGCGAAGCAGATTGCGCTCTTGGACATTCACCAGAAGAAGTAATCAAAACAGTTACAACATTGATGAAATCACTTGAATCAAATCCACTACCAACAGATCATGGTCGTGAATTAACTGAAGCACTAGCCTGGACCGCAGTAATTGGTCCGCAATATGCACCTGCAGATGCGTGGGACTGGTTGATTATGGGACTTGAAGAAGCGGTGGATGGCGATGGCACCACACTGATGGATATTGCTGATTGGTTTAACGGTCGAAACCAAGACGGAACCTATGAAGACAACTTAACTGAGGCATACTGGTCAATCACTTGTTCAGACGCCGGTCCGTCTACAACTTCACCAGAAACTTTGCTTAGTGAATACACCAAAGTCGATTCACTCTTCGGTCCGATGTTTGCATGGAGTGAAGGCGGTTGTTACAACTGGCCGTTTGATCGAGGAATTAATTTGTCTGACGTTTCAGCACCAACTGCAGATCCCATTGTTGTCATCGGAACTACCTACGATCCAGCAACACCAGATGCATGGGCAAAAGCATTAGCTGCTCAACTTCAAGTTGGAATTTACGTCAACTTCAATGGTGATGGCCACACGGCGTACAAATCTGGTTCAAAGTGCATTGATGCTTTAGTTGATGATTACTTTATTAATGGAGTAGTACCAGCGGCAAACACTTCATGCGAACCAAACAAGCCTTTGCTTTAAATATTATTTAAAGCATTTGAAATGATGGCGTCGTGCACATACTGCGCTAAACCATCTGCTTGATCGTTGTAAAACTTTGCAAATCTTTCATCTGCAATGTACATCTGTGCCAATCCTGATTGCATTTCATGACTGCAAGGGTAAAACCATTTATCAATCTGCAAGCGATGAGCTTCGGCTGCTTCAGCCGCCTCAGAACTATCGGCTGGCAATCCTGCGTTCATTGCATTGATAAACATATCAACTGCTGCTTGCTGTTCAGCTTTTTGGATTTCCCAATCAGTCTCTGAGTAGTTAGCTACGCGCGAAGTTGAAATCTTGTATGCATCAGTATCGCCCCAGCGTTCTTTCGCTTCGGCTTCATAAGGATTATTGATTGCCACAAACTGAGAGTAATACCCAGTGTTCTGAATGGTTAAACTTTGGACGCTCTTATGAGCAGGCCGCCTTAGCTCAGTTGGTAGAGCATCTCACTCGTAATGAGAAGGTCTGGGGTTCAATTCCCCAAGGCGGCTCAGACGCGGGATGTGGCCAGAAATGGAACTTAGTTCTAGTAATCTGCGCCCGTAAATTTGGGAAAAGGAATAAGAGCTCGTGGCTAAAAATAAGAAGAAAATTGCACTTAATGCCATCACACTAGGCGGATTAGTTGCCTCGCAAGTTGGACTATTTGCTGGCCCAGCAAGTGCGGCCGCAGTGACTGTTACCAATTGCAATGACAGTGGCGCTGGATCATTGCGCCAAGCTCTCGAAGACAACAACTCAACCGGTGGTGCAACAATCTCATTTGATTTGAGCTGCGACACCATCACAGCTTTGAGCCCTCTATATATAGAGCGCAATGTAAGCATTTTTGGACCTGGCGCAGATGAACTAACCGTCAAATCAGATGATGCAAATGCCCAAGCTACTTTCATTATCAACGACGACGGCGAAACAAATTTAGATTTAAGCAGTGTGGAATTTTCTGGCCTAACAATTGTTAGTGCAAGAGATGTTGTTGATGGTGTATCAACTTCTGCAATTCGTGTTGGGCCAAATTGGCTGAGCAACCTAATGTCGCTAGATGAATTGGATTTAACCGTTACCGACTCAAAACTAATTGGTATCGGAAATGCTGGTCTAGGAATCAATGCGCTATTGACGGGCCAAAGCGTTGTAACAGTAGATAACACTGAATTTACTATTGGCGATGCTGCTGAATACCCAGGGCAAAATAATGCCTACGGGATGGAAGTTTATGGCGCTGCAGAAGTCAACATCACCGACAGTTACATGCATGACTTAAATGGAACTGCATTGAACGCTATTGGTGCAAATGGTGTTCCTAGCAATGTGTCAATTGAAAACTCAAATTTCGATGGCGTAGGACGTATCTTCGTTCAAACCGAAGGAAATCTAGACATCACAAATTCATACATCGCATCTCAGTCAGAAGGATCAATTAGTCTCGAAGCTCCTGGAACTGTCACTCTTACAAATTCAACTTTGATTGGCAATGTTTTCTCAGAAGGCACAATGATTTCGGCAGGGTATGAAATTCGTCTTTTTAGCGACACAATTGTCGTCAAAGACATCCCAAGTCTTTCTGCCTTCATGTATGCAGGAATCATCACGATGGCAGGAACAATTATTGCCAGCGAAACAGGCGATGACTTCAACTGTATGTACATGGGTGGAAACGACCTTGGTGGCAACCTTGCGACTAATAGCGGATGTGTTGTAAACGACAGCGGCGCATCAGCTAGCGGTGATTCCAGTGTTGTTTCCTGGGCAGATTTGGACCTTGGCGAACCTGGTCGAAATACCACGAATCCAACTAACTCGGGAAATATTTTCTCCATCCCAATTGGCGAGGAAAGTGTGGCGCGTGATTACTACACATACGACCAGTTGGATACGTTGAATCGTGGGGACTATGTCGCAGTAAACGCCGATGTTCGAGGTGTCTCGCGCCCAGCGAATGGCAAAAACGATGTTGGCGCTTATGAATACGCACAAGATGAAGTTCTTTGTGCTGCAACCCAAAAGCTTGGAACTGTTAACTTCGATGCATTCTCTTCAACTCTAAACAAGAAGGCGAAAATGAAACTTCGCAACATTGCACAAGAGATTGTTGCATCAGGATGTAGTTCAATCATTCTCAAGGGTTACACGTCAACAAATGTGTGGGGATCGAATAGCAAGAGCACTGCAAAGACCCTTGCAGCTAGCCGCACCAAAGCAGTTAAAAAGTTCCTTTCGAAACTGCTTGCAGATTCCCAAGTGACGGTTTCTTTCGAAAGAAAGGCAATTGGCAACTCAAAGCCAGTTGCAACAAATAATACTTTTGCGGGACGTGCAAAGAACCGTCGCGTAGAAATCATCGTCACTCCAACTGTTGGATAGCGCTAATAATGGAACTCATGAATTCTCAAGAGTTTCAAGAAGACCATAGAAAAGTAGAAGTCTTGCAATTGCGAGACTTCTACTTTTCTTTATCTACAACTCCATGGGAAAATCAAGAAAATCTTCACTTAACTGAATTTCTGCGAGTCCTCAATCATTCAAAGAGATCTCCTTGGTGGAATGAACGACTCAAGAATCTCGTTATTGATGAATCTTCCCTTGCCGCTGCTGTTAAGTCATTACCGCTCTTGACTCGCGAGCTCGTGCAAGAAAACTCGTTACCGATGCAGGCTTTGATTCCAAACAGCTCACGTGAAGACTATGCCCTACAAAAAACCTCAGGATCTACATCTAAGCCGATTCAACTAATCAAACACCTGCCGACGTATTTCAAAGAGCAAGATGCAATTGCTTTATTGGAATGGCAATGGCAGAAAAGAAGTCCAAACGGGATATTTGGCGCTTTCCGGCTTGGAGTCAAGGACCGCGACAATGTGGAAGTTGCACCTCCATATTCGTACGTTGGCGTAAAAGAGTTCGCATTTCAACGTTCATCGGTTGATGCATCACCAGAAGAACTTCTGAATGCAATCGCAATCTTTAAACCGAACTATTTACTGACAAATCCCGTCTCACTTCGGCTGGCTATACATGAGCAACTACGCAATCCCCGGGAGATCTACAAGATAGAGCAGATTCTGACACTTGCTGATCGAGTTGACAGTTCTCTTCGCGAGCTCGCTCGCGAAGTCTTCGGTGCAAAGATTGTTGATCGATATTCCTCTGTTGAATTCGGAAACATCGCAATTCAATGCCCAGTACACGAACACCTGCATGTGGTTGCCCCAAGTGTTTTCGTAGAAATTCTTGATGAAAATGACCAACCCTGTGAAATTGGTCAACCTGGTCGGGTAGTAATAACTGGCTTACATGCATTCGCAAATCCACTGTTTCGTTACGAACAAGGTGATATCGCGCAGTGGGGTGAGCCTTGCGATGCCGGAATTACCTGGCCTGTTATTGATGAGGTCCATGGCAGGGTTCGAACAGTTTCTAGTGGGCCTGACGGAAAAGACCGACTGATCACTCTGTTTGGTGCGGACTTCATGCTTATTCGCACAATTGTCGACTACATGGTTGTGAAGTTTTCGGATTCAGTGGCATTCATTGCTCAAGTGCGCGAGCCATTAAGCTTAAGCGAACAAGATCGAATACGAAAATCTATGGCTGATGTTTTTAGACAAGAAGTAGATGTTCATTTCAAAATCACAGGCGAATCAATTGGTGAGCGAACTTACAAAGCAGCAGAGCTTTTTGTAGTGGACCAGCTTTTCAATCCCGACTGGAATATCGCACAAATCAAAGAAGTTGTTTCTAACACTCCTCAAAGGTTCTTTTAGCCCTAAAAAGGTTTGGAAGGTCAAGAACCTCACAAAGATTAAGTTGGGAGTAAAGTCAGCCCACGTGTCTAATAGTTCGAAAGCTTCAGTAGGTATTCCCGCTCTCACATTTGGCGCTTTAGGCGTTGTTTATGGCGATATCGGAACCAGCCCGATTTACGCATTAAAAGAGTCCTTAGCGAACGCTGGTACCGTCCAGAGTGAAGTGTTTGGGGTCGTCTCGCTACTTTTCTGGTCGCTGATGATTGTGGTCACAATCAAATACCTACTTTTTGTTCTTAGAGCTGACAACAATGGCGAAGGCGGAATCCTCGCCCTCTTTTCTCTACTACCTGCCAACATTCGCCGGCCCTCTAAGAGACTGAACATCACTATCTTTGCCTTAATGCTGCTCGGTACAGCCTTACTTTTTGGTGATGGTTTATTAACTCCCGCTATTTCAGTTCTGTCTGCAACCGAAGGTCTTGCAACACTTAATCCAGAGCTCGGTGAATTAGCAGTTCCATTGACTATTGCAATCTTGATTGCCCTTTTTAGTTTTCAATACAAAGGCACCGAATCACTAGGAAAAGTTTTCGGTGTTGTTATTTTGATTTGGTTCACAGTGATTGGTTTATTGGGGCTCCGTGCGGTACTCGAAGTTCCAAGTGTGGTTGGTGCTCTATCCCCAACCTACGCGATTCAATTCATTTCTTCCAATGGCTTTCATACATTCATAATTATGTCGTCAGTAATTCTGGCAGTCACGGGAGCCGAAGCCCTGTATGCCGATCTTGGTCACTTTGGTGTGAAACCAATTCGCATCGGATGGTTCTTCATTGTGGGCCCGTGCCTTGTTTTGAATTATTTAGGCCAAGCGGCTCGAATGATGCAAAATCCAGAGAATCGCGAAAACCTATTTTTTAGTTTGGCAGAAAGTTCTACTGAAAAAGTTTTACTTATCGCGATTGCAACTCTGGCAACAATTATTGCGTCCCAAGCACTAATCAGCGGTGTCGCATCCCTTGCACGTCAAGCTTCTCAGCTGGGACTATTCCCACGCGTCAACATTGTGCATACGAGCGAGAATCATGCAGGCCAAATCTACGTCCCAGCAATCAACACGATTCTTGCAATTGGCTCAATATTCCTAGTTATCAATTTCAAAACTTCTTCTGCACTTGCACATGCCTATTCGTTTGCAATCACTGGTACGATGCTGATTACCACTATTGCATTTTCCATAATTGCTCTACACCGATGGAAGTGGAATAAGTTAAGTGTCATCGCGTTTGTCTTGATTATTGGCACATTGGACGCGGTCTTTTTCCTATCTTCAGTAACAAAAATCTTGCACGGCGCTTGGGTCCCACTTCTAATAGCAATTGGCGTGGTTTACTTGATGTGGGTGTGGCGCAAAGGGCAGAACGTTTTGTCACAAAACCTGCGCACCAAGGGAAAGACCTGGCAGTGGCTTGAAGAAAGCGTCATTAGTGGTGAAGTGATTGAGACTGAATCTCTCGGCATCTTCTTATCCGCATCGCCAGACACAGTGCCGCAGGCCGCAGTGGCACAAGTACAAAATTTGCAAGCAATACCGCATCGAATGATCATCACCACTGTCGTAACAGACGATGTGCCATTCTCCACTAGAGCACCTGAAATCAAGCAAATAAATAATCGAGCGAAGCTAGTTACGATTTATTGTGGTTTCATGGAATCACCAAATATTCCAAAAGCTCTCATTTCTTGCTGCATCGATGCTGAAGTAGAGAAATCAGCAACTTATTTCTTGTCTGATCGAAAATTTGTTGGCCTTGAGAGTGGCGAACTTCAGGGTAATGCCGAAAAAGTATTTTCCTTCTTGCATCGAAACTCTGCAACTGCAGCCCACTATTACGGACTGCCACAAGAGAGAGTAATCACCCTCGCTGTGCAAATGGATCTATAAGCTCTTAAGAGAGAACATCTTTTCGATCAAACTTTAAGACCGCCCACGTAACAAAAACCGCAAAGAAGATCAGGGCGTATGAGGATCCTCGAGCCATCTGGGTCCAGTCGATAGAACCTTCAAGAGCATCAGTCCATGAACGCGAATAGTGGCTTGGCAACCATTCGCGAATTCCACCAAGAGCCTCAATTGCATCAAGAATCTGGCTGATAATCGCAATCATCACCGCGGTACCAACGGCACCGAGTGGCACATCCGTAGATACGGACATCAAGAATGCGATTCCAGAAGTAAATAGCAGTGTAATTCCAATATAGAACGCGATGATTGCAATTCGTTTCCAAGCTTCGCCTGATTCGTAAATCCCTCCGAGTGGATTTTGCAATCCAGAGTTACCAAATGCCAGCAAGCCAATTAAATATGAGGCAATGACCAACACCGCAAGTGACGCAAAACTTAAAGTTAAGCTCACTGAAAGTTTGATCATAAGCAGTCGCCGACGGGGTACAGGTGAGGCGAGTAGATAGCGAAGTGTCGACCATGATGCTTCGCTTGCCACACTATCTCCGGTAAATAGCGCAAAAACAGTGGTCAATAAAAAGCCTGAACCAAAAAGCAACATCACAAGTGTGAAATTGAATGCGCCATTTGTTGCCAAGCCAATCAGATTTGCACTTCCACTTCCGAAATTTCCGCCAGAGTCTCCACTACCTCCAGACGATGGTCCAAATTTCACCGCGGCCACCACAATCAAAGGCAAAGCAATCATCAAAAGAAATGAAACCAATGTTCTCCGACGCTTTATTTGCCGCTTCATTTCTACTTTGTATGGAAGTGTTTTATTGGCACGATAAGAATTTGTCATGATGATTTTCCAATCGTCAAATCTTCACCGACTGCATCTAGGAAGAAATCTTCCAGTCGCATGTTTTTGCGTCCAGATAGCAATTCATCAACTTTGCCCATAGTTACAAGCTGACCACGATGCATGACAATCACGTGCGAACAAGTTTGCTCAACTTCACTAAGCATGTGAGATGAAACAATCACTGTTCTGCCAGATTCGGCGTACTTGTGTAAAACATCACGCATTTCGCGAATCTGTGGTGGATCAAGTCCGTTGGTAGGTTCATCGAGTAGCAAAAGTTTTGGCATTCCGAGCATGGCCTGTGCAATTCCTAGCCGTTGGCGCATACCCTGAGAATAGGTGCGAACTTTTCTTTCAACTGCCGTTCCTAGGTCAGCAATCTCGAGGACAACCTCATATTGAGGATCTCCAGAGCGACCACTTGCGCGCCAGAAAAGTTCAAGGTTTTCGCGTCCTGATAGATGAGGTAAAAACCCTGCGCCTTCGACCAAAGCTCCGATGTTGGCAAGCGCCGCATTCCCACTGCTAATGCGATGTCCAAATACGTAGACATCACCTTCGGTTGGCTGGATTAGGCCCATAACCATTCGCATTGTGGTGGTCTTACCAGCACCATTCGGACCTAGTAGGCCAATCACTTTGCCAGCCGGGATTTCCCAGGTCACATCATTTACGGCTCGAAAGCCATTTTTAAATTCTTTTACTAAGCCTTCAATGCGTAGCGGAGTCTCTTCCAATTCTTTACGGAATACATCTGCTGACTTCTTAGGTCGTTTGAAATGAACGAGCACAGCCAGGAACAAGATCAGAGCAAGAGCTCCAAAAAACCAAACGGCTCCCGATACTTCAGAATTAACGAGTCGAAGCTGAACTTTCGGGACCATCAACTCGCTATCGATTAAGTCAACTAAATAAGTGTTTGATTGTTGTGGTAGCCGGTAAGCAGAGTCGGTCGTGGTGATGACCAGCTGGATTTTGTCACCAGGATTTAGTGCTGCCGAGATGGCAGGAAGTGAAACCTCAAACTCTTGAGGAGTTGCACTCACATTTTCGATTCGGAACGCTGAAACCAAACCATTCGGAAAAATCGAGCGACCACCGTCACGAACAATTCGAAGCGAAGCGAAGAAAACTGCTTCGGGTGCTGGTTTGAGCGATGAGATCGCAACTGAAATTTTGCTAGACCCAACTAAATCCAATTTTGATTTCAAGACTGAAGTTTCAAAAACAGCGCCTTGATTTGGTAAAACTCTGCCCAGCAAAGTTGCGGCACTTCCAAGTCCTGGAAGTATCGTGATGTTTGCCGGTACCCCGCCTGAAGGCGCAATTACCCGCTGAGGGTTACCGTCAAGTTTGAAAGATTCAAAATCATCAAATGTTGGGATTTCCTTAGTTTGATACAACTCAATCGAAACATTTGAATTATTTCCAACAACTGCACCCTGAGTCCGGCTTACTTCAAACCCGGTTATTGCCTTCTCTTTCTTGAACAAAAAAGCGTTAAACCAAGACAGTATTTCAGAATTCAGTCGGTCACTTTCACTTACTCCACCATCATGACCACCTGCGTGCCAAATGAGTTTTAGAGGAGTTTTTGGATGTGCATCCTTGATTTGATTAGCGGTACTAAGCGCTTGATCAAAAGGAAAAAGTGAATCGGCTTGCCCTGCCATCAAAAGGGTTGGGATATTGATGTTTTTGGTAACAGAGATTGGAGATGATGCAAACATCAAAGCTTTTGAGGCAGCACTTAGCGGTCTTCCTGAAGTTGCTTCTTGATAAGCCAAACACCATTCAATGCTGAATCGGCCACATTCATTAATAAGTTTTGGTGGGGTAGCCATTCCAACACTGAAGAAGTAGCCAGTCCACATTTCTTTAAATACGCCAGCGGAATTTGTTTCTGCTGACTGATTAAAAAGTGAAGTTTCTAGATTATTCCATGTGATGTCAGCAGCGACTGCATCTATTCGTGAATCTTGGCCAGCTAATAACAGTGAAAGCGCACCGCCATAACTCCCACCAGCAACGCCAACCAAAGGATCGTTTTTCTTATCCCTAATTACAGCTTTTTGTTTTCCAAGATAGTCAACCAAAGCTTTTGCATCTGCAATCTCAAATTGCGGTGAGTTCATGCTGATTGGCGCAATTGTCTTTCCAAAGCCACGTGCAGAAAAAGTCAAAACAACAAAACCATTTTCTTGAAGCTGTTGAGCCTGCCCATTTAGGGATTCTTTACTGCCTCCGAATCCGTGCGCCAAAATTACGGCTGGGGCGGGAGTAGTTTCTGGCAAAAAGACTTTTGCATCAATCAAAACCGGCGTTGGATTACTAGCAGAAGTTGGTCCACCCGAAACTGAGATTTCCTTGGTTTTTTGGCCTTCAGCTTTTGCAGGCGCTGCAAATGAACTAAGCGCCAAAACAGCAAGCAAGAAAACTAAAACCAGGTGCTTTTGCATGGCTCAACTCTAGGTGGTTTTAGCAGGATGTGCTTATTTTCGCAATATCTTTTCCATAGCTCGGCCCTTGGCGACTTCGTCAACCAATTTGTCGAGCATACGGATTTTCTTCATTAAGGGATCTTCGATTTCTTGGATTTTTACACCACAAATCATGCCGGTTATAAGTTCGGAATTCTGGTTAACTTTAGCCTTTGCAAAGAAATCTTCAAAAGTTGTTTCAGCCTTAAGATGCTTAAGTAATTCTGCTTTGGTGAAACCAGTGAACCAAAGAATCACTTTGTCTAAATCAGCTTTGGATTGACCTTTTCTTTCAACCTTAGCTACATACAGAATGTAAACCGAGTTGAAACTCATTTTGAATATTCTGCTCAATTCTTCACGACCCTTTGACAATTTAATGCTTTTAGATACCGAGTCTAGGCATAAATGAGTTTTGCTCAATAGTCTTGTGCCATGAGTTTCTCAATTTCGCCAGATGAATTTTCTGAGTTTGTTCGCAGTCGTCGAAGCATTCGGAGTTTCAAACCAGATCCAATACCATGCGAGATTTTGAATCGGATTCTTGAAGATGCCAAGTGGGCGCCAAGTTGGACAAACACCCAACCGTATTTCTTAGCAATTGCAAGTGGCGAAACAACCAAACGTTTGGCCAAAGAGTATTTGCAGTTGTTTGATGACTCCCTGCCCGCACAACACGGTAGCAAGTGGGCCATGGTGAAGATGTACCTAACAGGTAAAGGTAAACCGTCATGGGATTACCGAACCACCATTCCTTATCCAGAAGTTTTAACACCGTATCGAAGAAAAACTGGTGCTGATTTATATGCACTCCTTGGTATTGACCGCAAAGACCGAAAAGCTCGTGATGCTGCATGGCGGCGCAATTTTGAATTCTTTGGCGCACCCACTGTCATCTTTGTATTTGTACATGATGGTCTAAAGCAGTTCGCTGCACAGGATGCCGGATTTATGGAACAAACCTTGATGCTTTCCGCCCTCGCAAACGGCCTAGGTACCTGTGCTCAAGGTGCTATTGCGACATGGGCAGGTCCGGTTCGCAAAGAATTTGATATTCCGGAAGGATATAAATTCATCACAGCTATATCTATTGGATATCCAGATAATCATATTGTTAATACGTTTAATGCAGGTCGAAGAGAAATAGATCGCCAAGAAAAATCCTCATGAAGATCGAAATAATGAATGAAGCGGATGAAAATTCCGTTTATAAATTAATGCACTTCGCTTTTGTTAGTGAAGGGAAAACAATCGAAAATCTTTTACGAGATTTGTTTGTTCACCCTGCCGGCAAAGCTGGATGTGGGATTGTTGCAAGAGATGAAAAAAAGGTTGTTGGCTTTGTAATGCTGAGTATTGGCTTACTTGATACATTCGAAGAAAATGTGAAAGTGGGGATTCTTGGACCTCTAGCGGTTCACCCAGATTTTCAAAAACAAGGCATAGGCCAATCCTTAATCGAAAGATTATTGGCTGAAGCAAAGCAGTTGCACTTGCCAATCGTGTTTCTTGAAGGGGATCCGGCTTATTACTCGAAAATGGGATTTGAGCCGGCAAAGAAATTCGGCATGCGAAAACCGTCAATACGAATTCCAGATGCGGCTTTTCAATGCATTTTGCTCGATGGATACGAGCCATGGATGCAGGGAACTGAGGTTTACCCAGAACCATTTTGGACCAACGATTGTGTAGGCCTTCGCGATTCAGGATTTATCGCTTGGATAAAGCAAGAAGTTTCTGAAGGTCGCGAGCTTTAAATTTCAGCTTTAAGGACTTAGTTGTACACCGTTCCGTGTCCATTAACTTTGTAGACGCGAACGTAATCAATATAAGTTTTTGATGTTGTCCAGTTGCCCCAGAGGCCGCCGAAGCCACCACCTATTGGACCGATTGCATTGTTCAAAATCAAGAAGTATGGCTTGTTTCCTGGCCAAATCATGCCGTCGATGTTGTCTTTAGTAACTGTCCAAAAAGCAACTCGATCAACGTAAAGCGTCATCTGGTCTGGAGTCCATGCCAAACCAAATGTGTGGTAATCCTCGTAGAAGTTGTAAGACTTTGTCGTTTCGCCAAATTTATAGAAGTGGCCACCACCGCCATCTGCGTAGTGCAATGCAGCTGAGTTTCGTTTTGGTTGGTGTCCACCTTGTTCAGCAATATCCATTTCACCAGAACGCGGCCAACTTACGCTTGTGATGTCTTGGCCCAGCATCCAAAATGCCGGCCAGTTGCCTTCGCCTTGTGGCATTTTTATTCGCGCCTCTATGTATCCGTACTTAAAGTTGACTTTGCCTTGTGTATCAAAACGACCACTCGTAAATGCACAGTTTGCGCCTAAACATGTTGCAGGTGCTGGAGGGGCTGAATTAACTCGAGTTGTAGTAATGACGGCTTTGCCGTTTTCAACTGAAATGGCTTCAGGGATGTACCACTGTGATTCGTTGTTGTGGCAAGTGCCACCACCATTAGCACCACTATGACCGCAGTAGCGAGCCGTCCAATTGTCGGTATCAATCGAGCTTCCGGCATTGAATTCGTCAGACCAAATCATGTTGCCAACTGTGAATCCTCCAGAAATTTCGGGTGTTATTTCAGATTCTGGCTGAGCAGGTGTTGTTATCAATCGTGTGACAGTCTTGACTCGATAGTCCTTGGAAGTCTGACGTAATTGAAATCTATAAGTGGTTTCGCCTTCAAGGCCCGTGATTTGGATCGGGCTTTTCAAAGTCTTAGTCCAATTGCGACCATCAATTGAATAATGGATTGCTCGAATAAGTTTTGATTTTGCAGTGTCTTTTTTATATTTGACAACTATCTTGTCATGAGAGGGAGCACTGACCTCAATGATTGTTGGTGCTTTCAATTTTGCTGTGTATGGAGCAAGAGCAGTAGAAGGAATAGTTGCAAGCACAGAAAATAAAGCAACTAGAGTCAACAAGAATTTAATTTTCATTTTCATTTTCCTTCATACCGATTTTGTGGTTCTAGCGAAAAGTCCCCCGGATTACCCCGAGGGACTTTTCGCTATGAGAGTGAAACGAACCTAGGAGACCTTCACCTTTGTTGAGTCACTGAACACGACGGTTGAGCCGCCTTCATTTGTTGCAGTAACACGAACACGGATGAACTTGCCCTTTTGAGCAGCCTTAAGAGTTAGCTTCTTTGCTTTTGCACCCTTGATTGCAGAGCAATCAGATGGTTGTGCAGAAGGATTGTTTGTGCCCTTCTTTGTGCAAGCAAACCAGCGGTAGGCGATAGTTTCTTCACCTTGTCCTGAGAATGCGTATCCCTTTGCAGTTAGAACTTTTCCAACCTTTACAGAACCGCTGATAGCAGGGTTCTTGGTCTTGACTGGAGCAGAAACTAGAGAAGGCAGTTCGGCACCATTGAGACCAATGTTGTCGATTGCATAAATCTGACCTGAAACCGCTTCAGTACCGCTTGCTGCTGATCCGAAGTTTGGAATCAAAACAACTGTTACGTAGTCAACATCTCCATTTAGATCAGAGAGTGTTTGGGTGTAGCGATTCCAGCCTGGAGCAGCATCAAAAGAAATTTCCTTGTTGATGTTTGGGTCTGCTGCTTCAACCTTTAGCAAAACGCTAACGTCATCAGCTTCTGGTGAATATAGATCGAATTCGATAGTTGCTGATGTGCCAGTTGAGACTCGGCGATCATCAAATTTTGCAAGAACTACACCAGACCATGCCTGACCATTCTTTGGCAAAGCCAAAACTTTTCCTGAAGCGCCATCAATTGTGCTTCCGTCAACGATTGCTGAAACCATTCCTTCGAATGAACCTTGTGGGTCACCATCTGCATTTGTTCCGGCAGCGTCTGCACCAATTGCATCGCCATCTTCGAATGTGATTAGTGTTTCAGTCGCAGGCAATGTGTTTGCAGCTGATGCTGGATTAATTGCGACAAGTGCGCCCGCGCCAACAAGTGACAAAGCGCTAAGTAGAGCGAAGAACTTTGTTCCTAGCTTTGTTGTTTTAGCCATTGGTTTCCTTCCAAAGAGGCCGAATGAATTTTGGTCGTGCTCACACACGTAGGCGAAAAATAGCCCTGAAAGCGGTTTTATGGAAGCGGTTTCACGAGCCAAAATTGCATGTGTTGTGAAACCGTTATCAAGTTGCTCGAAACAGCAATTAGTGGGTGATTAGCTGGCCTAAGCCATTGACTGAGTAGTAGCGAACATAGTCGATGGTGAACTGGCTTTCCATGAGGTCAAAGTCGATTAGGCCGCCCCAAATGCCACCCATGGCTAGATTCAAAATCAGATATTGCTCTGAGTCGAAAACCCAGTCAGCATCCACTTTCTCGTATGTGTAGTACTTCTTGCCATCCACATACCAGTCGATCTTGTCCTCGAACCACTCAATTGCGTAGATGTGGAAATCTTCGGTTGTGCTTGGGTTAGTAACGCTCCAGTTTCCACCACGCCCAGGGCCGGATGAAAGCGGGCCATGAGCGGTACCCCAAAGACCGCCTGGCCAAGATCCTTTTAATTCCATGATGTCGATTTCGCCGCAGAATGGCCAGCCCTCTTCATCAATATTCGCGCCCAGGGTCCAGACTGCTGGCCAAGTGCCTTCACCCTTTGCTCCCTTGGCGCGTACCTCTAGTCGTCCGTGAAGAAATCCGAACTTATCTTTCGTCACAATCTTCGAGCTAATCCAGTGGCAATCTCCGTAATAGCAATCGTAGTTTGATGCACCAGTCTTGGTAGCAGTAATTACTAATTGGCCATTGCCATTTAGTTTTCCTTGTGAATTCAAGTAATACTGTCGTTCTTCATTTCCCCAACCAGGGTTATCAAACTCAGGAGCACTTCCGTCTCCCTCTTGAGCTGTCCAATTGATTGAATCAGCAGTTAAGCCACTCTCACCAGAAAATTCGTCTTGCCAAAGTAATTCGTATTTGCCAGAAAGAATTCCAGTTTGAATAAATTTGCGTGGTGCACTAATTGTTTTGGTTTTAAAGCCATTTTTCGTCAAGGTGAATCTTGCGGTGACAAATTTTCCACGATCTGCAGATTTCAAAACGTATGTGGTTTTCGTTGCACCTGCAATTGGATTACCTGCACGAAGCCACTGAATCTTCTTTTTTACTCCTGCAGTTTTAACTCTAGGCAAATTAACTTTGAGTGTGGTTTCTTGCAAGTTTGTGAACTCGATAGAAATGGAACCGCTAGTTGCAATTTTGGCTGCAGCTGATGCCCCACTTATTTGGGACAGCGAAATTGCAATTGCAATTGCAAACGCAGCGATTCCATTTCTATTCGAGATTTTCATTTTTACTACTTAACCTGTGCTTTAACGGTTTTCTTAACGCCATTGCAGATTACAACCACATTGTGCTTACCTTTTTTGAGTTTGAAGGTGTAGGTAATTGTGGTTTTGTCAGCAGCAGGAGTCTTGGTGTACTTCTTACCGTTGATTGTAATTTTCACAGATTTTCCGTGAGGGTTATCAACTTTTACTGACACTTTTCCTTTAGCTGGAGTGACTTTAATTGCAGTCTTTGCAGCTGTTGGATCTGTGTAGAAGTGGAATTCCACCATGTCAGCAGCAACGTTGCTTGCTCCGGTCACAGTTGGGAATACCTGTGAGAAAAGCGCACCTGTGTCTGCGGTTAAGAATTCATCAATCCAAGATGTTGGCTTGGCTTGACCAGTTAGATCAGTACTACGAGCTTTGAAAAGTACGTTACCGAATGCATCGGTCGTGCCTGTCCAAACTGCCTGATCTGCATCAGCTGCAGCAGATGTGTTTGTTGCAGTCACACCATCAGTCAATTTTGCGTTGCTTCGGCTGTTTGCCTTTCCAACACTCAGTGTTACCTCTTGGCCAATAACTGGATATCCGTTGCCATCAACAATGTGGTAAGTCAGATTGATGCGACGTGATGCTGGTGCATACTTTTGGTAGAAGTGCAATCCATCTGTGTACCAGTCGTTGGTCACGGTGAATAACTCTTCTAAATCAGTACGACGGACAGAATTTGTGTCTTCAAAAACTGGTGTTGCTACACGAGCAAGCACTTCGTTCATGTCGTAGGTAGGTTCACTTGGTTCTTTGTAGAAGTGAATTTCAGTCATGTCTGCTTGGTCAATTGTTTGTCCAAGAACTTCTGGATAGATTTGAGTGTACAAAGAAACATTGCAATCAAAGTCAGAAACGTGTCCGCGTTCAGTGAATGAAACTGGCTTTGGTTCACCACACATATCCTGAGTATCTAGGCTTTCCATTGTAAAAGTCACAAAACCAAATGCGTCAGTCAATGCGTTAACCTGCAATTGATCCAGTGGGGCTTTGTCAACGCCATCAGTTGGACCTTGACCGTTTACTTTGACGATTGAGTTAGCTACTGAGTAACCCTTATTAACGCGCAACTTAACGTTTGTGTTTGCAAGTGGTTCGTCAGTATCAGCATCAGTTACTAAGTAAGTGAAGTGAATTGTTGAGCCAGCTGGCGCCCAACCTTGACGGAAGGTGAAACCTTCAGCAAACCAGTTCTGACGAACCCAGTCAGCTTCCATTTCGGTGTCGCGCCAAGAATTTGTGTCGTCTAGTTGTGGAGTGATTAGGCGAATCTCCACATTTTCTGGCAAAGCACTTGCAGCACTAGAAAACGCTGGGATTGTTGCGAGTGCAAGCAATAGCGAAATCCAAAGTGCAACTTTGCGACTTACTTTTTTCATTTCATTTCCTAACTGATTGTTGAAATAAAGCTTTGGGCTTAGCCCTTGACTGCGCCATCCATAACGCCTTGGACCAACTTGCGTCCAACCAAGACGAATAGGAGTAGCAATGGAGCGGTCGCCATGAATGCGCCACCGAGATTCAGTGCGTAGTCGAGTACGTAACTCGCCTTCAACTGATTTACCGCAACCTGAGCGGTGAAATTGTCCGGACTTGTTAAAACAAGCGTTGGCCACAAGAAGTCGTTCCAGGAAGCCAAGAATGTAAATAAGCCAAGTACAAAAGAACTTTGACGAATGATTGGTAACACCACATGCCAGAAAGTTCTGAGCACACCAGCCTGATCGATGCTTGCCGCTTCGAGTAGTTCGTTTGGAACTTGAGCATCAATCACTTGCCGCATCCAGAACACACCAAAAGCAGAAACCAACGCTGGAACGATCAAAGCAGTGAGGCTGTCGATCCATCCAAGGCGAGAGACCATGATGAACAACGGAATGATGCCAAGTTGACTTGGAAGCATCATGGTTCCGATGACAAACAAGATCATGAATCTGCGTCCACGGAAGTTGAGCTTTGCAAATGCAAAGCCAGCAAGTGCAGAGAACAACACCTGCGCAACCGCTACCGTGACACCAACAAACGCAGTGTTGAAAAGTGCACGAGTGAAGTCAACAACCTCATAAACGTGACCAATCACGGTTAAGAATCTTGGACCTGGGGTCAAAGATGGTGGCATTTTTGAAATTTCTTCAGTGCCGCTTGATGCAACTACAAACATCCAGTAGAAGGGGAATACTGAAAGGAAAGTAATCAAGCCAAGCGACAAGTAGCCACCGATTCTTACTCGGTGCCAACCTGGGGCAAAGTCATTGCGGAGGAAAGGCATTTTCATCGTGCGTCCTCACTTGCTAGTCGGCGAGTAATCGCAAAGTTGATTAGTGAAATTATCAAAACAATAACTGTGATTGCGATACCAATTGCTGCACCGTAACCCCAGTTAATGTTTGTAAACGCCTGCTCGAATAAGTAGAGAGTCAAGGTTGAGAACTGACGATCGCTACCGCCTGTTGCACTACCAAACACAAGAGGTTCAGCAAAGACTTGCAGGCCACCGATGGTTCCAACAATCAATACGAAAGTGATTGTGTTCTTTAGCTGTGGCAAAGTCACATAGCGGAATGTTTGCCAGCGGCTTGCACCATCAATTGAAGCCGATTCGTAAAGTTCGTTTGGAATTGCCAACATCGCTGCCAAGAAAATTAGCGCGTTGTAACCAACCCAGCGCCAAGTAATCATGGTTGCAATTGCAATGTGACCTGGAATTGTTTGTTCTTGAAAATCAATATTGTCAAAACCGAAAAGTCCAATAACCCAGTTGATCAAACCGTAATCGCGACCAAATAGCTGTTGGAAGATAATCGCTACTGCAAGAACAGAAGTGATGTTTGGTACCAAAAGAATTGTTCGCCACAGAGTTTTTGCACGCAAAGTTGGATTGCGCAAAATTGATGCCAAACCAATTGCCATCGCCATTTGTGGGAAAGTAGAGAATGCCCAAATGCTAAAGGTGTTCTTTACCGATAACCAAAAGTTCTCGTCATGCCAAAGTCGAATGAAGTTGTCGGTTCCAACAAAGACTTGATATGTAGGGTCTAGTGGATCCCAAGAGTAAAAAGCGATGTAAACCGAGTAAACAACTGGTAGTAAACCAAAAATGATGAACATGATGAAGAACGGTGCAGTGAATAAGTAAGCCCACCGGCCATTCAATGAACGAACACCGTTTACTTTTTCAGCTTTTGGTTTTTTATTTTGTGGTTTCCATGGAGAGGGAGCCGCAAAAATGCGGCTCCCCTTTGTTGCTTGTTGCGTCATGCTTAGCCGCCAACTGCGGTTGCAATTTCAGCAAGTGCCTTCTTCCATGCTGCAGCTGGTTTTTGCTTACCAGCCGCGATGCGAGCCAATGCGTTTCCGAAGGCGCTGTCAATCGCGCGTTGTTTCTTGCCTTCAAAAATTGGCTTCAGTTTTGAAACACCCTGTGCGTAAATCTTTCCGATTGGTGCGTTGTTGAAGAATTCAGATTTGAAGTTCAACAATGCTGGATCGTCGTACAGAGAGGTTGTGGTTGGGAAGAATCCGTAGGTCTTGAAAATCTTTAGCTGTTGAGCAGGTGCCAAGTACCACTGGATGAAGTCCCATGCAGCTTGACGATTTGCAGGATTGCCAGAGGTAGGAATTGAAAGTTGTGTTCCACCTTGGTTTCCGCCACCACCAGGAATAGCAGCGACATCCCACTTACCAGCTGTCTTTGGTGCTTGTTGCTTGATGTAATCAAGCATCCAAGCTGGTGCAAGGATGACAGCGAACTTGCCTTTTGTCATACCTACGTTCCAGTCAGAAGTGAATTGACCAACACGAGTTCCGATTTTCTTATTCAGCGCAACGACTGTCGCATCGAATGCGTCTTTAACGGACTTGTTCTTTTTGTAGATCAATACACCGTTTGGTGTGTTGTTATTACGGTAGTACTTTTCTTTACCTTGATTTAGTTTCGCAGCAAAGATTGTTCCTGCGTTATCCATAAATCCAAGTCCAGCCTTCTTTTCTTTAGCTGAAAGAGAGTTCATGTACTTCTCACCGACTGCAATAAATTTTTCCCAAGTCGGCCATAGCTTGCCAACTGCTACTCGATTAGTTGGAAGGCCTGCTTTTTTGAACAAGTCTGTGCGGTAGGCAACTTGAAGTCCGCCGACATCTGTCGGAATACCAATTACTGAACCGTTGTATGCCACGCCATTTGCCCAGCGCCATGGTAGGTAATCTTTTTTAATTGTCTTGGCACTCTTTTTGCCAACAGTTGTTTTCATGTTTCGAAGATCGACGAAGCATTGTGGGTATGAACGCCAGTAACCCGAGTATGCAATTTCAATTGCTGTGATGTCAGGTCCACTTGAACCAGCAGTACATGCGGTTACAAGGTCGCGTCCATTTAGCGGATCCAAATCTGATTTCTTAATGTCGAGTGTGATTTCAGGATGCAGTGCTTTGTATTCACGCACTAGTAGTGGCTGAATAACGTTACCGAACGTCCAAATCTTTAAAGTCTTTTCACCTGCTGCTTTTGCTGGTGACAAAGCTGTGTTTGATGCGATTAGTGATGTAGCCACTAGTGCGGATACCAAAAGTATCCGGAGTTTTGCCGACATTGACTCTCCTGGAAAATTGGATTTCAATCTTATGAAATCGGTTTCTTGTGTGTATAGTTAATCGTGAAAGCGATTTCTTGGCAATACTTTTTAAGAGCAGGCCTTGGAATTGTTACCAAGTCGTCACCAATGCGGAATTTGCAGTTTGCGGATACTGTTTTGGCACGTTAATCAACTCGAGGAGCAGAAATGAGTCGCAGCAAATTAGCGATAATTACGATCCAAACAGCCATTTTGGCTCTCATTTCAATTGCATTTATCCCTAATTCAAATGCCGCCTCCGCACCACTGGCTAAGAAATACCTGTGGCAGGTTGAATTCAATGGCAAGGCCGGACAGGCGCCCTCGAGCAAGTTTTTCAAATTTAACACCGGTGGCGGTGGCTGGGGTAACTCCGAAGAGCAGTTCTACGTGAATACCCGAAAGACTTCTGCAACCGACGGCAATGGAAAAATGGTTTTCACTGCCTCCAAGATCTCATACGACTCCCCAAGCAGTGACAAGTACTTCCCCTACAAGTACAAGAGCGCTCGTATTTACACCAAGGGCAAACTCAGCTTCAAATACGGCCGAATGGAAGCAAGAATTAAGTTGCCTGCGGGTGTTGGAACTTGGCCAGCATTCTGGATGTTAGGAACTGATATCAGTTCAAACACTTGGCCTGACTGTGGCGAAATTGACATCATGGAAGCAAAAGGATCGCTACCTAACACCACTTTCGGAACCATCCATGGCCCTGGTTACTTTGGTGGCGGAGGAATTTCCGGTGGCACAACTTTGCAAACACCTTTGACTGAGGGCTATCACGTTTATGCAATAAATTGGAAGCCAAATTCAATCGAGTGGTACATAGATGATCAGCTTTATCACAGCGTCACAAAAGATCAAATTGCATCCGAGTGGGTATTCAACAAGAGATTCTTCTTGATTTTGAACCTCGCAATGGGTGGATTATTTACTGGAGAAATTGATCCATCAATCGAAGAAACCAAGATGTACATTGACTGGATTCGTTATTCCAAGTTCGATGGATGGGGACAGGTTTACTACAAATAACCCTGTAAAAATAAGGGTTTTTGTAACTATGGGTGAATTACTTCACCGACTCCATCAATTGAGTAAACGCGAATGTAATCAATTGCAAGTTCTGCATGGTTTAGCTCTGGATCAATTGAACCTGTGAAATTTCCACCCATTGCAAGATTTGTAATGATGTAAAAATCGTGGTTGTAAACCCATTCAAGTGGAGCAATTTCTTCCGCAGTATTTTTGTGGTACATCACGCCGTCATAAAACCAACGGATTTCATTTGGCAACCACTCAATTGCAAATTCATGATACTGATCAAACAATTCATCTGGAGATTGGAAAACTAAACCTTTTCCGTTATCGCCAAAATAACCAGGCCCGTGCAAAGTTCCGTAGACAGAGTGCGGTTGATCACCGCGACTTTCGACGATATCAATCTCACCGCATTGTGGCCATGGAACTGTTTCGATATCGGTTCCGAGCATCCAAAGCGCCGGCCAGGTTCCTAAACCGGACGGCAGCTTCAAACGTGATTCAAATCTTCCGTATCGAAAATGAACTTTGCCGAGAGTCGTTAATTTTGCGCTCGCCCATTCAGCTTTTCCGTAATACGCATCTGGCTGTAATCCTTCTGGGATTCGATCAGCTGAAATCACTAGATTGCCATTGCCATCGCATGCGACATTCTTGTCTGTGTAGAACTCGCGCTCTTGATTTCCCCAGCCTGGAATCCCGTATTCAGAGCCGTCACCAAGATTGAAATTCCAAACAGCAGGGTCTGGAAGTGTGCCGCTTGGTTCATTGAAATCTTGTTCCCAAATTAACTTGAGTTCAGGTTGGCTCATGGCTTTGCCTTTCGTGAAGCGGGCTAAAAAGTATCACATAACGATTTCATCAAGAAACCGATTTCACACCCATATTTCTTGCAGTTTATGCTCGACGGACCTAGCCTACGGCAGGTGAAACCGATTTCACGGTTCACCGAAAAACCGCTTTCCGCAGGCCAAACTTTCGTCAAGGAGCTTCCAAAGATGATTAACAACTTCCCGGCAGACTTCAAATGGGGCGTTGCAACTTCAAGCTACCAAATTGAAGGGGCGACAAACAAAGACGGTCGCGGAGTAAGCATTTGGGACACATTCGCAGCCACACCAGGGAAAGTTGTGAATGGCGAAACAGGCGATTTGGCATGCGATCACTATCACCTTTTCAAAGAAGACATCGCACTAATGAAAAAGCTTGGTGTGCAGACATACAGATTTTCAATTGCATGGCCGCGACTTTTCCCGCAAGGCGACAAAGTGCGCGAACAACGCGGTTTTGACTTTTACAATCGTTTGATCGATGAACTCATTGCCAACGGAATTGAACCAATGGCAACTTTGTATCACTGGGATCTTCCACAAACTTTGCAAGACCGTGGTGGTTGGGCAAATCGTGAAATCGTTGATCACTTCGTTGACTATGCGACTAGTGCAGTTGAAGCATTTGGTGATCGAGTTTCAAACTGGATCACAATTAACGAACCATGGTGTGTTTCATGGTTAGGTTACATGCTCGGTGTTCATGCACCTGGTGTTCAAAATCTAGATCACGCAATTGCAGCTTCACATCACACAGCTCTTGCTCATGGTTTAGCCACACGTGCAATGCGTAATGTGAATCCAAACTTCAAAATTGGTATTGCGCCAAACATGACCAACTACCGAGTTGATGATCCATCAAATCCAGAACTAATGGAATTAAGTGGGTTGATGGACTCGCACATCAACCGCTGGTGGATTGAAGCTTTTACTCACGGTCAATATCCAAAGAATCTTGCAGACTTTTATGGTGAGCGCCTTCAAAAATATGTTTTGCCTGGAGACATGGAGTCACTAAAAGTGCAAACAGATTTTCTTGGCATCAACTATTACAGCGACTCATTCATTGGAACTCCGCGTCCAGAAGATAAGCCGATGTCGGAAGGTGGACTTTTCCCGTTCCCACAACGTTCAAATGGAACGCCACCAGAACCACATACCGACATGGGCTGGCCAATCACTCCAAACGGAATGCGGGACTTGTTAGTACGCGTTGCAAAGGATTGGCCAAGCATTAAAGAAATTGCAATTACTGAAAATGGCGCTGCATACCCTGAAGGTCCGGACGAGAATGGCGAAGTTCAAGACCATCGCCGAGTTGAATTCCTCGAGTCTCACATTGAGGCCGTAGGTCAAGCGATCTCTGAAGGTGCTCCAGTCAAGCGCTACTACGCCTGGTCGTTTATGGACAACTACGAATGGGCTGAGGGCTACGCCAAGCGCTTTGGAATTGTTCACGTGGATTTTGATACGATGAAAAGAACTCCAAAAGAGAGTGCGAAAGTCTTCAGTTCTATAATCCACTCTCACAGTTCGTTCTGGGAGACTGTCAGTCA
>JBEBBT010000135.1:0-4322 GCA_041158245.1 Actinomycetota bacterium
GTCGTGGCCGGCATTCGCAACACTGAGAAATTAGACGACATGACCAAAACGGTTCCTGACGCACACAAGCAGTTACTTGAGGTTATGACGATTCTCGAAAATCACTACCGAGACCTTTGCGATATCGAATTCACTGTTGAAGAAGGCAAACTTTGGATGTTGCAAACAAGAGTTGGAAAGCGCACACCAGCTGCTGCATTTCGTATTGCTGTGCAACTCGTAGAAGAAGGTTTAATCTCGCAAACCGAAGCTTTGCAACGAGTAACTGGTGCGCAACTTATGCATTTAATGTTTCCAAGGTTTATCGATACATCGAATTTCACCAGGCTTGCTAAAGGTATAGCCGCATCTCCAGGTGCAGCGGTTGGCCACATTGCATTTTCTGCTGAACGTGCAGTCGAACTTGCGGCTACCGGTATGAAAGTTATTTTGGTTCGCAAAGAAACAAATCCGGATGACCTTGCTGGCATGGTGGCAAGCGTTGGTATCTTGACGAGTCGAGGTGGAAAAACTTCTCATGCTGCTGTTGTTGCTCGCGGTATGGGAAAAACCGCTGTTTGTGGCGCTGACGATTTAACGGTTGATGTTCATCACGGAGTTGTTACTACCTCCGATGGAGCAACGCTCAACGAAGGTGACTTGATTTCGATTGACGGAACAACTGGTGAGGTTTTTGCTGGTGAAGTTCCAGTTACTGCTTCAGCAGTTACGCAATATTTCAATGGCGAGTTGACCCCACAAGAAATTATGGGAGATCCGTTGGTTCGCGCAGTTGATCACCTTATTTTCCATGCAGATTCAGTGCGCAGATTGAAGGTTCGAGCAAACGCAGACAACGGTGAAGATGCAGCTCGTGCTCGACGAATGGGAGCTGAAGGAATTGGTCTTGCTCGAACTGAGCACATGTTTTTGGGCGCGAGACGCGAACTTGTTGAGCGTTTGATTTTGGCTGAAAACGAAACAGACAAAAAACACGCACTGGATGCACTTCTTCCACTTCAGATTCAAGACTTCACCGAAATTCTTGAAGCAATGGACGGCTTGCCAGTAATCGTGCGCTTAATTGATCCGCCGCTTCATGAATTTCTACCTGACTACACCGACCTATCAGTAAAAGTGGCACTAGCAAGAAGCACCAACACCTTAGAAGAATCTGATGAACAACTCTTGCAGGCTGTAAGTCGCATGCATGAAGCAAATCCGATGCTCGGTTTACGAGGCGTGCGTTTGGGAATCATGTTCCCAGGTCTATTTGGTTTGCAAGTTCGTGCCATTGCTGAAGCAACTGCAGTTCGAATTCTTGAAAAAGGAAACCCGCATCCAGAAGTTATGGTGCCATTGGTTGCAACAGTTGCAGAGCTTGAACCAATTCGCCAAGAGGCTGAAGGAATCATCGCAGAAGTAGCTGAGAAATATGGAGTTGAACTAAACATTCCAATCGGCACCATGATTGAACTTCCGCGTGCTGCCTTGACTGCACATCGCATTGCGAGGTCTGCCGATTTCTTTTCGTTTGGAACAAACGATTTAACGCAAACTACTTGGGGCTTTAGTCGAGACGATGTTGAGGCAGCGTTCTTTAGTGAATATCTAGAGCGCGGAATCTTTGGATCTTCCCCGTTTGAAACCATTGATCCTTACGGAGTTGGTGAACTCGTTCGGATGGCCGCTGAAAAAGGCAGAAGTGTGAAACCAGACATGCCACTTGGCGTTTGTGGCGAACATGGCGGTGATCCTCGAAGCATCCATTTCTTCAATGAGATTGGACTGGATTACGTCTCGGCTTCCCCATTCCGAGTTCCAATTGCCCGCCTCGAGGCCGCGCGCGCAGCCCTTGGTGAGCAAACCATCTCGGGCTCTGCTTAGTTAACCTGTTTGGTGGGGACAGGCTGGTTTGTTAACCCACTGGTTACCTACGCTTAGCCTGTCCAAGCCAACCAGGGAGAGAAAATGGCACTTACGCCAAAAGACTCAGTTCTATTCGATTTGTTCACCGCTCAAGGTGAACGACTTCAATCTTCGGCAAAACTAATCACCGAGCTTGTAGATTCAAAGCCAGCGAAGCGTGAAAAAATTTCAGCTCTTATTGGCGATCTAGAAACTGAAGCCGACAGCATTCTCGGCAAAATTATTTCTCGCTCCGACTCCATGCTCATCACTCCTTTTGATCGTGGCGAAATCCACAATCTTGCGAACGCTATGGATGACGCAATTGACAACATCGAAGCCGCTGCAGAACTAACAATCCTTCACAAAGTTGAAGACTTCCCTAAAGGTGTTTTGGATCAAGCAGATTGCGTTCGACGTCTTGCTGAGGTAACTGCATCTTCAATCTCACGACTTCGTTCTTTCAAAGATCTTGAGTTTTACTACGGCGAAGCAGACAAGATTGAAGACGAAGGCGACCGAATTCATCGCCGGATTACTGCAAAACTTTTCAGTGGCGATTTTGATGCACTAACTGTGCTACGCGTTAAAGGCGTGACCGACGCTTTAGAAAACAGCCTGAATGACATGGCGAAAGTTGCTCGCATCATTCGCTCAGTAGCATCCCAGGAGTCTTAAGTCGTGGCTGATACAGCAACCTTTGCTCTCGTAGGAAGCATCATCGCAATTGCGTTGGTTTTTGACTACACAAATGGTTTTCATGACGCCGCAAATGCAATTGCTACAGCAGTTGGCTCAAAAGCACTAAGCCCACGAGTCGCGCTTGCGATTGCAGCACTTGGAAATTTAGCGGGTGCATTTATTTCAACCAGCGTTGCAGGAACTGTTGGTAGTGGCATCATCGCGCCGCCCAGTGGAACGAGTGGATTGCTAGTCGTGCTCGCTGGATTGGTCGGCGCAATCGCATGGAACTTGATTACATGGTGGTTTGGACTTCCATCTTCATCATCACATGCGTTAATTGGTGGTCTTGCAGGTGCGATGATTGCATCCTCACCAGTTGCTGCGCTCACCTTCTCACCCGAGGCAACAGTTCTTTGGGGTGGAATCTTTACCAAAGTTGTGATTCCAATGATCCTCTCTCCAATCATCGGTTTCTCTTTGGCTTATCTATTAGCACTTGCAATTCTCTGGCTATTTAGAAATGCAAACCGTGAACGCTCAACTCCCGGCTTTAAATTAGGTCAAGCACTTGCATCAGGTGTGATGGCACTTGGTCACGGTTTGCAAGATGCGCAAAAGACCATGGGCGTAATCACCCTTGCATTAATTGTCGGTGGCATTCAAGCTCAACCAGAAGTTATTGATGGTGTAACGCAAGCACCCGAAATTCAAACTTGGGTAAAAATCGCTGCTGCGGTGGCAATCAGTCTTGGTACGTGGGCTGGTGGTTGGCGCATCATGGCAACACTTGGTCGCAAAGTTACCCAGATGGATTTGCCTCGTGGTTTTGCAGCCCAAACAGTTGCATCGACAGTTCTTTACGTAATGGCAATTAAATTCGCAGCTCCGATTTCGACAACTCACACCATCACTTCTTCAATTTTGGGTGCTGGTGCCACGCGGGGTCGCAAGCATGTGAAATGGGGTGTGGTACAAACAATTCTGGGCGCTTGGGTTTTAACTTTCCCGGCGGCAGCTTTGATCGCAGCCATCAGTCATTTCATTATTGCGGGCGTCTTCGGCGCCTTCTAAACGCAAAATTCGGGCGGGAGATTGGCAAGGAATTAACCCTGCTATTCTTCCGCCCGCTCGCACCGCTAGCTCAACTGGCAGAGCAGCTGACTCTTAATCAGCGGGTTGTAGGTTCAAGTCCTACGCGGTGTACAAAAAATTCCCTCAGTTTTATGAGGGAATTTTCTTTTATTTAGTCGAAGTCATTCGTTTGAATTTGGCGTTGCAAGGTACTTAAAAATTCCAATGACTCCTAGAACGAAGCCAGTAATCAAAGTGAACGGTAAAAAGTAAACCGCGCCCACAGCACCGCAACTTATTCCCGAACAGTTTCCGCCCCAAGACGTGTAGGACAGAAGAAAAGCAAGGATGATTGGAGAAAAACCAAGAAGTAATCCAAACCACCCAAGTAGGCATCCGACGTTTCGGCTTTTCTTCGGCTGAGGCTGGTTGTCTGAATCTTCTAAATTATTTTCGCTCAATGTTTTCCCCCTTGGAAGTTTGGGAAATATAAATTACCAATACGACCACTGAAACATAAAGTGATTGGGTTGTAGTGACTACTCGTTCCCAAACACCAATATTTGTAGTTGTTGGATCTGCCCAAACCGCCAAGAACCAGAGCGCTAAAACAGCTTGAGCCGCAGTTCCAATAATCGATGCAAGTGGTCGGATGATGAATGGTGCAGATTTATCGCGGC
>JBEBBT010000136.1:0-8013 GCA_041158245.1 Actinomycetota bacterium
TAGTTAACTGCTGTGCATTTTCAGGATTCATTAATTTTTCCTAATTCAATAAGTGGGTAAATAACGGATGGACATTGAAAAGAGTTGTTAATTCGGAAGTTGGATTGGTTCCTTGGACTTCAATTCCTTTAATTCCAAGAAAGTCGTAGGTGGCTGACCAGATGGCTTTTGCGTGTAGGTAATTAAAGCCAGTTTTTTTGAATTTGATTTGATTTGATTTTTGAGAAATGCAATTTCCCAGATATTTCGATGAATTACATTTAAATTCGATTCGACTTTTCGCATGAAGAATCAATTCATTGCCAAAAATGTCTCTGACTTCGTCGAATGAATTTTTTGATAAAACTTCAAATTTAAGTGGATGCGACAAAACTGCATCATTTGCAGGAAAATATTTAATTCGTAATTTTGGAACTCCAACTATCCAAGACCGCGCAAGCGTGTCCGTAATGTCGATGCTGCTAATTGGACCTGCATCACCAACGCACGAATATCCAACAAAGTACCAAAGGCCAGAATTAATTACAGGCCTAGAAGTTGAGTTAGCTCGAAAGACTTCAACTAATTGCATATCTCTAGGGCACTGCAGCCGTAACCATGGACATGAGCCGTGGCTTGAGTCCTGCCAAGATTTGCAAATAACTCGAATTTTCCAAAAGCAGTCACTGCAGGTGGCGGCTTCCTGTCGATCCTTGGTGAAGTTCGAATGATGAATTGCACCGCCAGAAATTAGATATGAGTCGATTTCTGGCAGTATCTCGACGCTGGTGGCACTAGCTTGCGGTAGCAACTGTGAGGAAATAGCGACTACCGTGCCGAGCACAATGAGATAAGCCCGAAATCTAAAACGCTTCATGCCCTTAGATTGCAAGGTGCCACATCTTGTTTCTATGGCGAAAATGGGTAACCAAAAGGACAAATAGGCCAAAGGTCAGGTTTACGGTTGAAAATGGCCTTTGGCGAGCAACCTATGGGCTGACCTGAGGACTTAGGGGTTCAAAGCTGTGACACAATACGCACACGCGTTTTGACGCCAGCCCGTTTGAGAGGAAACTCTTGACACGGGCCTTAGTTATGCGACTAGAGGAGATTTCTAGATGGCCCAAAAGCCAACACCTGCAAAAAAGTCTGCTGCAAAGGCTCCTGAAAAAAAGGTGTCTGCAGTGAAAAAAGCAGTTGGCGCCGCAAAGAAGGCTCTGACTCCAAAACCTAGCAAGAAGACTGCAGAGCCAGTAGTAAAACCAGACGCTAAGAAATCAGCTCCTGCGAAGAAAGAGACTGCTAAAAAAGCAACTCCTGAAAAGAAAGTCGCACCTGCTAAAAAAGAAGTGCCGGCTAAAAAAGAAGCTGCTAAGAAAGCGGCTGCTGCACCAAAAAAGATTGAGCCATCTAAAAAGTCTGCAATTAAGGCAGACGATGAAATTGATGAGGAAGATTTAGAAGTCGAAGACATTGAAGAAGTTATTGAGATTGATGCCGACGCAGATGTGGACGGTGTCAACGTCGAAGGATTGGCAGATGCTGCAAAGCTAGAAGTCGATCTCAACAACAAGATTGCTGAAGATTTAGCTGAACTTAATAAAGAAGAAGGCGAAGCCGAAAAGCCTGCAGAGCCTGAAGGCCAAGCATTCGTCATCTCTGATAAAGATGAAACTGATGAACCCGTTCAGACAGTTACTCAGGCTGGAGCTACTGCAGACCCGGTCAAGGACTATTTGAAGCAAATCGGCAAGGTCCCACTCCTAACCGCTGAAGAAGAAGTTGAGTTGGCGGAATGGATTGAAGCTGGACTTGCAGCCGAGGAACTTCGCGACACCAAGCTTGTAGAAACACCTGCAACAAAGAAAATCAAGTGCTGGGTTTGCGGCTGGGAAGCTAAACGTTATGTCGCAATCAAAGAAACCGAAGACACTCCAAAGATGAATGTTTGCGAGTTCTGTTTAGACAAAGCCATTAAACGTGGACATGAAAAGAAAATCCACTTGCTGACTGCCAACTTGCGTCTTGTTGTTTCACTTGCAAAGCGTTACACCGGTCGAGGCATGTTGTTCTTGGATCTAATTCAAGAAGGTAACTTGGGTCTGATTCGTGCGGTTGAGAAATTTGACTTTGTTAAAGGTTACAAGTTCTCCACTTATGCAACGTGGTGGATTCGACAGGCTATTACGCGTGCGATGGCTGACCAAGCCAGAACAATTCGTATTCCGGTTCACATGGTTGAAGTCATTAACAAACTTGCTCGCGTTCAACGACAAATGTTGCAAGACCTAGGTCGCGAACCGACACCTGAAGAATTAGCCCGCGAATTGGATATGACACCCGAAAAGGTTGTCGAAGTTCAAAAATACGGACGTGAACCAATTTCACTTTCAACGCCACTCGGTGAAGAAGGGGATAGTGAGTTCGGTGACCTAATTGAAGACTCCGAAGCTGTCGATCCATCAGAAGCGGTCGGCTTTACATTGATGCAAGAAAAAATCAATGAAATTCTCGACACTCTTGCAGATCGTGAAGCAGGTGTAGTTCGTGCGAGATACGGGCTAGACGATGGTCAGCCAAAAACTTTGGATGAAATCGGCAAGATTTACGGTGTAACTCGTGAACGTATTCGACAGATCGAAAGTAAGACAATGTCGAAACTACGACACCCAGCTCGTGCAAATCAAATGAGCGATTTCCGACCATAAAAAGACAAAAATTAAAGGCCACTCGATCGAGTGGCCTTTAATTTTTAATACTTAGATAAATCTAGTTTCGTCTACTACTTCAACAGCTTTAGCAGACAGTGCTGCAGCATTTGCAGTGTAGTGATGGGCACAGAACAGCAAATCTGCTCCACCTGGAAGAACTACACGTACATAAGCCTGAGCGCCACAGCGGTCGCAGCGATCGGCTGCGGTTAATGTTTGAGTTGCGGTATCAGTCACGTGTATCTCCTCTTGGTTTCGTTTGGTGCCTACGAGACGCAGACATTAGTGGAGTTATTCCGCTGTTGCTCGCTGAAATTCAGCGTGTCTGTGCGAGGAAATTCCCCGTTGTTCGCAGGGGCGCAGGGTAACCTGCCGACCTGAAATAAGGAGATTTTGTGGCGCGTGCGACCAAGCAAAGCACCAATGAATACTCGGCAAAACACCTCAGCGTCCTAGAAGGACTTGATGCTGTGCGTAAAAGGCCGGGCATGTATATCGGGTCAACTGACAGCCGTGGCCTTATGCATTGCCTTTGGGAAATCGTCGACAACTCAGTGGATGAATCCCTGGCAGGTTTTGCAACCCACATTGAAATTATTTTGCATCCTGATGATTCGGTTGAGGTTAGAGATAACGGCCGCGGAATCCCAGTTGATATTGAAACTAAATCTAAGTTGAGCGGTGTTGAACTTGTCTTAACCAAGTTGCATGCTGGTGGAAAGTTCGGTGGGGGTTCTTACCAAGCATCAGGTGGTTTACATGGCGTTGGCGCAAGCGTTGTGAACGCCCTTTCGAGCCGCCTGGATGTTGAAGTTGATCGCGAAGGGCAGATTTATGTCATGTCATTTCAGCGCGGAGTGCCAGGCGAATTTGCCTCAGATTCTCCAACGAGCGCATTCACAAAGCGCTCTGGTCTGCAAAAGGCTGGAAAAGCTAAAAAGGGTGTAACCGGAACGCGTATTCGCTACTGGGCAGATCGACAGATTTTTGATAAGTCTGCAACCTTCGACATGGAAGCGCTGAAAAATCGTGCTCGCCAAACTGCTTTCTTGGTGCCAGGTCTTTCTATAAGTATCAATGATCAACGTGGCGAAAAGTCAGAAATAGAAAATTTCTCATTTGCAGGCGGAATATCTGAGTTTTGTAGTCACATTGCTGTAGGTGAAGCAGTGAGTCCAGTTATCCGACTCAGTGGAACTTCCAACTTCACCGAAACCATTCAGGTTTTAGACGATAAGGGTCACCTTGTTGCTCAAGAAGTTGAGCGCGAAATGTTTGTCGATATTGCAATGCAATGGAACAACGGTTATGAAACAGACATTCGCTCTTTTGTAAACATAATTTCAACCCCCAAAGGTGGAACTCACTTAACGGGGTTTGAAAGATCACTAACTAAATTCTTCAACGATATTTTAAGAACCAACAAAGTATTAAAAGCTTCTGAAGAAAATGTGACCAAAGATGACATCCTCGAAGGCTTTACCTCTATCTTGACCGTCCGCTTGGCAGAGCCGCAGTTCGAAGGACAAACAAAAGAGATTTTGGGAACGCCGGCTGCGACCAGAATTGTTTCGGCGATTGTTGCCAAAGAATTAGCTAAATGGTTCGCAAATCCGCCACGAGGCGACAAGCAGGCTGCCAAAACAATTCAAGAGAAAATCGCAAATGCAATGCGTGCTCGCTTTGCAGCCCGTCACCATCGTGATGTTCAACGTCGTAAGACGGCACTTGAATCTTCGACTTTACCCGCTAAATTGCGTGACTGCCGCGGTGACGATGTGGAGCGCACCGAACTTTTCATCGTTGAAGGTGAAAGTGCCCTTGGTACTGCAAAGGATGCTAGAAACTCAGAGTTCCAAGCTTTACTACCGATTCGTGGAAAAATTCTAAACGTCCAAAAAGCGTCGCTTGCAGATATGCTGAAAAATCAAGAATGCGCATCTATTATTCAAGTAATTGGTGCCGGTTCTGGTCGCACATTTGATTTGTCGCAGGCTCGATACAACAAGATCATTTTGATGTCTGATGCGGACGTAGACGGTGCGCACATTCGATGCTTGCTTTTGACATTGATTCACCGCTATATGCGTCCGCTTTTGGAAGAAGGTCGTGTTTATGCTGCGGTTCCACCACTTCACCGGATTGAAGTAATCAATCAGGGCAAAGCAAATGACGTCATATATACATATTCAGATGCACAGATGAAACAGACTTTAGAAAAACTAACTAAAGATGGTAAGCGTTGGAAGGAGCCAATTCAGCGCTACAAAGGTTTGGGTGAAATGGATGCTGGTCAGTTACGTGAAACCACTATGGATCCAGCTCGTAGAACTTTGCGCCGTGTAACTATGGCAGACGTTCAAGTCGCCGAGTCGGTTTTTGATTTGTTAATGGGCTCTGAGGTTGCACCGCGTAAAGAATTTATTGTGCAAGGTGCTGCAACTCTCGACCGAGAAAGAATTGACGCTTAAGAATCCTGAGGCAAAATTTTGCCGGTATCAACGTCATAAATTGCACCGCCCACGATCAGTTCCTTCGGTAGGAACGGAAAACTTTTGATTCGCTGGATGTCGGTTGCTAAGGCTGATTTTTGGTCAGCAACTGTCCGAATCTCAATTCCTCTGGTGTCAACACCTGATTCTCTAAAAATAGCAGCATGTACATCCGCTTCGGAGGCGCTTGCCATCCGGCAATCAGTGTGGGGGATAACCAAAACTCGTTTTACCCCAAGTAGCCAGGTTGCTAAAACCAATGTACGCAATACGTCATCAGTAACTCGAGCACCGGCATTTCTCAGGATTTTTACATCGCCCGGCTTCATGCCAACTATTTCAAGTGGATTAATTCTTGAATCCATGCAAGTGACAATTGCCAATTCTTTAGCTGCACGTCCAGTCAAATCCATATGTTTGAAAGTTTGAGCGAATTTTTCGTTGGCACTTAGAACATCTTTGAAAGCATCAATCGGAAAATCATGCTCATCAATTTCTGGCTGGCCCATGGGTGCATCGTAACTAAAGCATCAAAACCCTTGGATTCAAGCGTCTTGAGCGTTACTTTGGGCAGGTGCTTGAAACTGATGTAGCGATTATTGGTGCTGGACCTGCAGGCCTCTATGCGACTTACTATGCAGGGTTCCGAGGGTTTTCTGTAGTGGTGATTGACGCGCTAGAGGAAATTGGTGGCCAGATAACCGCTATGTATCCAGAAAAAGAGATTTTTGACATCGCAGGATTTCCATCGGTTAAAGGAAGAGATCTAATTGATGGATTGACTGCACAAGCTAATTCCGCGAAACCTGTGTACAAAATGGGAACTCAAGTTTCACTATTAGAAGAAGTTGAAACCGGAATCAGGCTGACTCTCGATAGTGGGGAAATCATTCTTGCCAAAGTAGTTCTCATTGCTGGCGGAATTGGCGCGTTTGCACCTCGACCGCTACCGACAGGCATGGAATGGTTAGGCCGAGGTCTTGTGCATTTTGTTCCTTCGCTATCTGAACATGCGGGTAAGCGAGTCGTAATCGCAGGTGGTGGAGATTCAGCTTTTGATTGGGCGTATTCACTACAGCCAATCGCAAAATCAGTCACACTTGTACACAGACGCGATGCTTTTAGAGCGCACGCATCGACTGTAGAACAAGTGAAAGAAATGGGAGTTGAATTAATAACTTCAGCCGAAATCACAAACATCAAAGGTGCAGACAAAATAACGGCAGTTGAGATCACAATGAAGGAATCTGGCGAGTTAAGAGAAATTCCTTGTGAAACGGTAGTGGCAGCGCTTGGGTTTATTGCGAACATTGGACCAATTGCAAACTGGGGCTTAGACATTGAAAAGCGGCATATAAAAGTTGATTCAACAATGCAAACATCAATGAAAAGAGTTTTTGCAGTCGGAGATATTGCAACCTACACCGGCAAGGTTCCATTAATTGCAGTGGGATTTGGCGAAGCCGCAACTGCAATAAACAACGCGGCTCCATATATCGACGAGAGATTTGGAGTCTTCCCTGGCCACAGCAGTGGCGGTAGCTCAGATTAAAAATGCCAGTTGTCTACCTGAGTGACGTTCTTTAGCGCCCAGGTTTCATCGACACTTTCTTCTCCAGTGCAGAGCTTCTTTCTAGAAATTGATGTCGCTGCTTCAAGTTCTACATTCCAAGATCTGCCGTCACGATGACGAACCTGTACAACATCAGTATCTGAAAGGGCAGAGACAGCGGAGCTTGAAATTGGCTTGCCGCTACGTAGCACAACAACATCCAGTGCTTCAATCTGTGTGATAGAAAATTGCTTTCTAATTTCGATTTCAGCAATCTGAGCGAATGGTGGATGAGCGGTTCTGCCTCGCATGTATGCAGGGTTAATGCTTCCAGACCAAGCATCATTCAAGATTTCTAACGTCTCATCAGTGGAAATTCGACCAACCATGATTCCAAATGGAAGCAAGATGCCTGTTGGCGCGAATCGGTGTCCGCCAATGTGTGAAGCTTCATAAATTTGACCCGTTAATTCTGGATTGGGGCGAAGTTCGTCAACAATTTTGCGAGCGTGTACTGCACAGCATTGGTCTTTTTTGCCATTTGTGCAGAGAAAAAGCACTGGGTCAGCGGAGCGCCTGCCAACTGCAGGGAGCTCGCCGCGAATGATTGCTTGCCAATCCCATCGAAGCAAGTCAAAAATGTTGTCGAGTGAACCTGAACGCATTCGAACCCCACCTGGTGTGGTGTGAGCCAGCCAAAATCTACGACGATTTGTTGTTCTGCGTTCGACTTGTGCAACATCAGTTCTGCGTGCAAGGAAAATTCCCACTTCTGGAAAATTGATTTGCGCCTTTATTTCGCTACCAAAACCTTCTGGGAGTGAGGATTCAAGCAAGGCGTCTTGTCCCCAAGTACCAGGTTGTTCAATGACAAGATAAATTCGATTGAATTCGGCAGTGCCTGCCATGGGTTCATCTATTGCAGAGTCGTGACAAGTAATCATGAGGCGAAATCTCCAACTAGATGAGTAGGTGAAAGTTCGGTAGCACTGCCGCTAGCATCTCTTTTTGATAGGAAATCTGGAAGCTCTATTGGATTAGCGCCATTACTTGCGCGAACTGGGCCACTAGCGGCTCCAGCAAAAATCAACTGATCCTCACCACGTTTCAAAGTGTGGCAACGCACACCACCGGTTGCGCGGCCCTTTGCAGGAAATTCTGCGAGCTCCGAAATCTTTATAGTTCTAGCTTGCGTTCCAGGTAATGCATCCGAATTGCCACCTACTGTTACAACTTGACTGTCGTTTGATACGACTGAAAATGAAATCACCCAAGCCCC
>JBEBBT010000137.1:0-5172 GCA_041158245.1 Actinomycetota bacterium
ATGAATCCAATGATGCGTCATATCCATTGCTAGAACCAATTGCTATGGCAGGTTCAATACAAGCTGGGCTCGAAATTCGATTCTGCACCCCATCGTTTCCAGTAGCCACAAGTGGTGCGACTCCTGCATCAATCAATTCTTGAAAGACAAGTCGGTACCAATACTCCCAGTAAATATCAGAATCGCTATAGCAATCACCTGGCGAATACAACCCGCTGCCGAGGCTAAGGTTGACCGATTTGATGTTGTATGTGGCGGCGTTGTCTTTAACCCAACCAAGTGCACTCCAGATATCGAAATCTGTAGCTCCTTCGCTACCAAAAACTCGTACCGCAACAATGTCAGCTTCTGGCGCAACTCCATCTGGAGCGCTTGAATTTCCATTACCTGCAGCTAAACCAGCGACGTGTGTTCCATGATCCATATTTGATTGATTTATTTGACTCATATGCGAAATATCAGCGGCGTTTGCACTTAAGTCAGAATCTTGACCGTTCTTGCACTTTGCCCATTCAGTTTCGCCCGTTGCGTAGACGAAACAGGCTTGTGCAACGATGCGAGAATTTCCTTGATCGTCTTCAAAATACTCGTGGCTAGCTTGAATACCTGTATCAAGAATTGCAACAGATGTTCCCGCACCCTCATAACCATCAGCGTGCAAAACATCTGCACCAATGATTTCTTCAGGGTTTGCTAATTCATCAGTGTCCGAGACATCTGATTCTGGCAATTCTGGAACTTCATATTTGTGATTAATCAAAATTGAATTGTCATCAAGCTCTTCAATTGCAGCCAATGCATTTGTACGCACTGGGCTGACTCCCCAAAGTGGGAGGTTGTGCACTCGCTTTAGAACAGCAGAAGTATTGTCTTCAAACCACTTTTTGCCTTCACGATCCACAATTAATGGAATTTTCTTTCCATCAACTGAATCGACGTAATCCGTAAGGTACTGATCAATGTGTGAGTTATCGAGAGGTGGTAAAGCAGTTGCGGGAGTTAGGAGGGAGAGTGAAATTGCAAATGCTCCTAATGATACGAACAAGTTTTTCACACAGACTCCTATCGATTGGCTAATTGTCGCTCAATTAGGAATAAGTCGAGAAACCTATTGAGCAAAATTGTCCGATATTTACTAAATCTTCACTATGAATTATCTGAGAAGAATTATTTGAGCAAAAACCAAATGGCTGATGCGAAGCCTGTTGAGGCTACAAACCACCTGGTGAACGTTGGGTTGATGGCTTTGGCAACTTTGCCGCCAATCCAACCTCCGGTAGCAGCGGTGGCTAGCAGTGTGAATGCAACCGACCAAACCACATGGCCGGTCAAGATAAATAAAGTGGCTACCACGACATTACTTAGCGCCAACACTAAATTTTTTATGACCACAGTTTGTTGAACAGTTAATCGGCCATCTCGCAGCAAGATCGCCATCGCAAGCACACCTTGGCCAGGTCCGAAATATCCATTGTATAAACCGCTCAATACGAGCAAAGACTTAGTTTCATTTGGGTGTTTGTGTTTAGAAACTGTTTGTTTAGGTTTTATGACCATTGTCAATGATGCGCCAACCAAAAGAATTGGAACTAAGAACTCAAAAACTTTCTCGGGCAAAAGAATTAAAAGCAAACCGCCAATGATTGATCCACAAGCGGTTGAAATTGCATGCCACTTCCAGTCCCGAAATGAAACTGTTTTTTGATGGCGATGTGGAATTAGCGCCGCCATGTTTCCAGTTGCTAGCCCTGTGCTATTTGTAGCAGCGGCCCAAACTGGGGAGATACCTATTGAAACTAATAAGGGATAAGTTAGAAGTGATCCACCGCCAACTGTTCCATTTATGATTCCAGCACAAATGCCGACTATGGCTACAACCAGTAATTCAGAAATCGTGATGTCGAACAAAGCGGTTTACTTAAATAATTTGCGTAGGACTGCCAGTCCAACTACGGCAGCCAAAGTTTTGCCAGCTCGGTCCATTCGGATGCCGCCATGCTCGTCGAGGTAGAAGTTTTTGAGGTTCTGAACCTGCTTGGCAACGATTTTTTCCGGCTGTGAGCGATCCACAATCTCGTTCAGGTTCTCCACCAAACGAGTGCTAGTGGTCTCGATGTTTTTGAGGATTTCCTGGGCAGATTTTTCGTGGTTCATGCTCTAAGGATAGGTCAGAATCGGACTGCCCCCAAAGCCCGAATATTTAACCCCTACAATTCCCCACTACGCGGGCGTGGTGGAATTGGCAGACGCGCTGGATTTAGGTTCCAGTACCGAAAGGTGTGAGAGTTCAAGTCTCTCCGCCCGCACCATCAAATCTCATATAAACACCAGCGGGTGTGGCGGAATGGCAGACGCAGAGGCCTTAAAAGCCTCGGTCGAAAGACGTGCGGGTTCGAGTCCCGCCACCCGCACTCGAAATTAAAAATCTAGTTTGCGCGGCAAGCGCAGTTGCCGCCACAACCTTGGTTAAGTCCAAGTAATTCTTTCAACACTGGTACTAAATTTCTAACCGCTTGACCTCGATGTGAAATCTCATCTTTTTGTTCTGGCGACATTTGTGCAGTGGTTAAATCAAATCCGTATGGTTTGAAAATCGGGTCATAACCAAATCCATCTTCCCCAAGTGGTTCACGAGTAATTTCGCCATCCACTACGCCTTCAACAACTCGTTCTACCCCATCTGGAGTGACAACTGCAAAAGCGCAAACGAACTGTGCACCACGTCTTGTCTCTGGAACATCAGTTACTTGATCAAGTAGAAGCTGAAGATTCTTTTTGTCATCTCCATGAGCTCCAGCCCATCTGGCAGAGAAAATTCCCGGCATTCCATTTAGTGCATCAACGCAAATACCAGAGTCATCCGCAATTACGGTTTGCCCAGTATGCGCTGCAAGTGCACGTGCTTTCAATAATGCATTTGCTGCAAATGTCGAGCCATCTTCAACTACTTCTGGCGCATCTTTCCAATTGCTTAAATCGACAATCGAAAAGTCTTTGCAAGTCACATCAAAGATGCGTTGAACTTCTTTTACTTTATGCGAATTTCGGGTTGCAAGGACAATTTCAATCATTTGCCAACAGCTTCACGTTGCAACTTTGACAAATCCACACAACCTTTGCTAGCTAGGTCTAGCAATTCTTCAAGTAATTTACGATCGAAAGGTTTTCCTTCAGCGGTTCCTTGGATTTCAACAAATCCACCACTTCCCATCATGACTACATTCATGTCGGTTTCAGCTCGTACATCTTCTTCGTAGTGCAAATCTAGGCGTGGCTCACCATCAATGATTCCAACACTCACGGCAGAAACAGTGTCAAACAAGGTTGCATCTGGGTTTTTGATGTGGCCTTCTTTTGCGGCCCAAGAAATCGCATCAGACAAAGCAACCCAAGCACCGGTGATGGCTGCAGTTCTAGTCCCGCCATCTGCTTGCAAAACATCGCAGTCAATCATGATTGAGTTTTCACCCATTGCTTTGTAATCAACTGCGGCTCGAAGTGACCGCCCAATTAGTCGAGAAATTTCATGGGTGCGACCGCCGATTTTGCCGCGCACAGATTCGCGGTCATTTCGAGTATTAGTAGCGCGTGGGAGCATGCTGTATTCGGCAGTGATCCAACCCAGGCCAGAATCTTTGCGCCATCGTGGAACACTTGGCGAAAATGAGGCAGTACACAAAACCTTGGTGCGACCAAAACTCACTAAACAAGAGCCTTCTGCATGATCAGACCAATTGCGCTCGAATGTTACTTCTCTTAATTGATCTGAGTTACGACCATCTGAACGGCTCACATTTATCCTTAATTGAATTTATGAATTTCAGGAACAATCGGTGTTCCTAGAATTCGGTTTCCTAATGCACTAAACCCATCACTACTTCCGGTAGCGATGAAACGATGTTTTGGTGCAGATTGTTCTTCGCGCAATAAGTTCTCGGCTGAAAGTGTTCGGTAAACATCTTTTGCAGTTTCTTCAGCGCTAGAAACTAAAGTCACATCATCACCCAGTACGTATTGAATTACGCCAGTCAGCAGCGGGTAATGTGTACAACCCAAAACCAAAGTGTCGATGCCTTTTGCTTTTAGCGGATTTAAATACTCTTGTGCGACTTGTAGTAATTCAGGTCCAGTAGTAATCCCGGCTTCTACGAATTCCACAAATCTAGGGCAACTTTGGGTGGTTAATGTGATTTGTGGTGCAGCTGCAAAGGCATCGTTGTAAGAACCAGATGTGATGGTTGCTTGGGTTCCGATTACACCAACTTGATTGTTGTGGGTTTGACTAGCTGCACGTCGAGCGGCTGGATAAACCACTTCAATTACTGGAATTGAATAACGTTCTCGCGCGTCCCGAAGCACTGCAGATGATGCGGTGTTGCAGGCAATGACCACCATTTTGACTTTGTTTTCAACCAGCCAGTCCATGATTTCAATTGCGATAGCTCGAACATCAGCCAGTGGCCTTGGCCCATAAGGTCCACGTTCAGTGTCTGCGACGTAAAGAAGTTCTTCATTTGGAAGTTGATCCATAATGGCACGCGCTACGGTTAAACCACCAACTCCAGAATCGAAGATTCCGATGGGCGCGTTATTCATAATCGGCAATTTTAGGGGCTATTAAGCCCAAAGTTGGCCGTCTAGAGCATCTTCTGCATCGTCAAGTGTGCCGTCATATGCACCCGTTGAGAGATACTTCCAACCTCCATCGCACACGATGAAAGCAATGTCCGCAGATTGACCGGCCTTTATCGCGCGGTCTGCAACACCTAGGGCTGCATGCAAGATTGCACCAGTCGACACTCCAGCGAAGATTCCTTCTTCGGTAAGCAACTGACGCATGCGTTTTACAGCATCGCGAGGTCCAACTGAAAATCGTGTTGTTAGAACTTTTTCATCATAAAGTTCTGGGATAAAACCTTCATCTAGATTGCGCAATCCATAAACCAATTCACCGTAGCGTGGTTCTGCTGCAACAATTTGAACATCTGGTTTATGTTCGCGCAAAAATCTTCCAGCGCCCATCAAAGTTCCAGTTGTTCCAAGTCCTGCAACAAAATGAGTGATCTCTGGTAAGTCTGCAAGAATTTCTGGGCCAGTGGTTTTGTAATGCGCATCTGAGTTTGCAGGATTACCGTATTGGTAAAGCATTACCCAATCAGGATTTTGTTTTGA
>JBEBBT010000138.1:0-6329 GCA_041158245.1 Actinomycetota bacterium
GATCACCTATTTGAAAATTACTCATTTGCACTCAATTTGGCTGAAATGTCGGAACGATGAAGGACGCCGTAAATTCCACCTGAATCATCGATGGCTACCCATTGTCCGTGAAGATAAGACGGGTCAATTTTTGGGTTATGAGCAATTTCTTCGTTGTAATTTATCCATTGAGAAGGATTGGTACGTTGAGCAAAATTTGTAATCTTTTTATCAAGTTCAAACGCTTCTTGATCAATAAATTTCTGATGAACGATTCCAATAACATGATTTTCTGAACTGACCAAAATACTTCCAGCTCCTGCATTTTGCATTTCTTGTAACGCTTGTTCAAGAGTGTAGTTTTCGTCAACTACAACACAACGTCTGGCTAAGTCACGAATCTTCAAATCGTGGAAAAGGTCTATTACCGGATCTACAGTTTCTTGAACCTTTGACATTTTTACTGTGAGCCTCGCCGATGAGAATAGCCAGACGCCTATTAAGGTACTCAAAAACACATCTATCTGAGTAATTGCCCATCCAAGAAAGTATTGATAGAGAAAAGGAGAACCGATCCATATACCCGCCACGAAATAACCTCCGTAACCGGCAATTCGTTGTCCCTTTTGAACTGATCCAGTTAGCTTCCACACCAGACTGGAAAGAATGCCACCTCCATCTAATGGAACTCCGGGGAGAAGGTTTACTAGTGTGATAGCCAAGCTCGACCACATTAACCAACTAGCAAGGCTTTCGATCGAACCAGTAGCAAAATTTCGAATAGTGAAAGCAAACAATGTGACTAACAGCGTAGCAATCGGACCAGAAATAGCTGTCCAAAACTGATCTCTAGGTGATTTATATTTTCCAAGAAATGACGTATGACCACCAAAAAGATGCAGAAAGATTCCCTGAACTGCATAATCAAATTTCTTTGCTACAACTACATGGCCTAACTCATGAACAAATATTGTGACATAAATCGCTAAAGCGTGGGCTAAGGCAAGAAGAATTACTTGCAAAGTCGTATCCACTTCTTGGAGTATCGCCATAGATGTTGGCAACGCAAAATACGCGATTAGAAGCATGCCTAGCCATCCACTTGTTGGGATGAATACGTCTATTCTGAAAAATCGAAAGCTAAAAGGTTTACTGCGCATTGAAGTATGAAGCTTCCGGGTGATGAAAAATAATCGCAGATGTCGATTGTTCTGGATGCAGTTGTAACTCTTCAGAAACCTCTACTCCAATTCGATTAGCTTGAAGAATTTCCGCTAACGAAAGTTGATGTTCTAAATCTGGGCAAGCGGGATAACCAAATGAGAATCTTTCCCCTTGATAGTTTTGCTTCAAGATATCAAGAATAGATTCCGCGTCGCCAGCATTGATGTCTAATTCACTTCGAACGCGAGCATGCCAATACTCGGCAAGGGCCTCTGTTAGAGCCACAGATAAGCCGTGTAATTCCATGTAGTTTCGGTAATCGTTGGCTTTGAACAATTCATTCGCAACTTCAGAAACCCGATTACCCATAGTGACAACATGGAAAGCCACAAAATCGTTTTCGCCTTCTGGTTTTACATAGTCTGCTAAACATAATCTTCGGTCACGCGATTGCCTCGGAAATGTAAAAACGTGGTCCTTATTTGTATTCGGATCGGTGACTACTATTGAATTACCTTTACTGAAGGCTTTGAAATATCCGTAAACAACTGCCGGTTCCAGAATCTTCTCACTTGTAATGCGATCAAGCCAATAGCGCAGCCGTGGACGACCTTCGGTTTCTACCAGTTCATCATATGAAGCGCCATCTTCACCTCTTGATGGCTTTAAACCCCATTGACCAAGGAAAAGAGATCGTTCATCTAAATATGAAACAAAGTCATTTAAGGGAAAACCTTTTACGATTCGAGAACCGAAGAATGGGGCCGTGGGGACAGTGTTGTCAGTTGCAATTTCAGATCTTCGCTCGTCGATTTCTAAATTAACATCTGCGGGCACAGAAGCAACTCGACGGGTTCTCAATTCAGGCAGTTTTGCACCTGGTACTCCACGTTTAACTGCCATCATTGCATCCATGAGGCGAAGTCCTTCGAATGCGTCCTTCGCGTACCTAACTTCCCCATCATAAATTTTGTGCAAATCTTCTTCGACGAAGGCTCGAGTTAAGGCAGCTCCGCCAAGAATGACAGGAAACGATTTAGACAACTGCCTAGTATTCAGTTCTTCCAAATTCTCTTTCATGATCACTGTCGATTTAACCAGAAGACCTGACATGCCTATTACATCTGCGTTGTGCTCTAGTGCGCTATCAATGATTGCATTAACCGGTTGCTTGATGCCGATATTTACAACTTTGTATCCGTTATTAGTCAGAATGATGTCTACTAGATTTTTTCCAATGTCATGAACATCGCCCTTAACGGTGGCTAAAACCATGGTTCCTTTTCCCTCTTCATCGGATTTCTCCATGTGAGGCTCGAGTAAAGAAACTGCATACTTCATGACCTCGGCACTTTGTAGAACAAACGGTAGTTGCATGGTTCCAGCCCCAAATCGTTCGCCTACTACCTTCATTCCTTCAAGTAAATCTTCGTTCACAATGGAAAGCGCAGGTTTTTCACTCAGGGCAAGGGCCAGATCCTCGTCTAAGCCTTCTTTTTCGCCATCAATAATTCTTTGTGAAAGTCTTTCAAACAACGGCAGTGCTAAAAGTTCTTGCAATCTGTTTTTCGATGATACTTGTGCATCAACATTCTTGAAAAGATCTAAGAAATTTGAAAGTGGATCAAATACGCAATTTTCATTCTCAAAAACTCTCTGATCATAAATAAGTGCCATAGCAGCATCGATTTGTTCTTGCGGAATTCGACTGAGCGGCAATATCTTCGATGGATGAACAATTGCTGCGGTTAGACCTTTTTTCACCGCCTCAGATAAGAAAACGCTATTTAGAACCTGCCTTGCCGCAGGATTTAATCCAAACGAGACATTCGACAATCCCAAAATAGTTTGAACGCCCGGGAATCGTTTCGTTATCTCCTCAATCGCGATCAAAGTCTCTAGCCCATCCCGTCGAGTCTCTTCCTGCCCAGTCACGATTGGGAATGTCAAGGTATCGACCATTATGTCTTCGATGGACATACCCCAATTATTTTTGAGATCATCAATTAGGCGGCTTGCAACTTCTATTTTGTGCGCGCTTGTTCTAGCCATCCCGGTTTCATCAATCGTCAATGCGACAACAGCAGCACCGTGCTCAGAAACTAGTTGCATAGTTCTTTGGAAACGTGAAGTTGGTCCATCGCCATCTTCATAATTAACGCTGTTAACAACAGCTCGTCCACCTAGATTTTCTAAACCGGCTTGTAAAACATCGGGTTCAGTCGAATCCAACATAATTGGCAAAGTGCTATTTGTGGCAAAAAGTGCAGACAACTCTCGCATGTCTGATACGCCATCTCTACCGACGTAATCGATGTTCAGATCAAGAAGATGTGCGCCTTCTCTGATTTGTTCTTTAGCAATGTCCACGCACTTTTGAAAATCATTTGCGAGCAGTGATTCCCTGAATGCTTTCGAACCTGTTGCGTTGGTTCGTTCGCCAACTGCTAAATAAGAGTTGTCTTGTCTAAAGGGCACCGAAATATATAGAGATGAAACGCTTGGTTCACTAGAAATGTTGCGCTTAGTTATAGCTTTTCCATGAATCCTGTCCACCACAGCCTTCAAGTGCTCAGGAGTAGTTCCACAGCAGCCACCAATAAGTGAAAGACCGTAGTCTTTAACAAAATTTTCATGAGCTTGAGCTAATTCATCTGGGGACAACGGGTAGTAAGCCCCATCACTTGTCAGAACAGGTAATCCTGCATTCGGCATTGCAGATAAAGCAATATTTGCATTCTGAGACAGGTAACGCAGATGCTCGCTCATCTCTAGTGGACCAGTCGCGCAATTGAGTCCAATGATTTCAATTCCCAATGGTTGGAGAGCAGTTAGTGCGGCACCAATCTCTGAACCAAGCAACATTGTCCCGGTCGTTTCAACAGTGACCTGTGCCCAAACAGGGGTATCAATTCCCAAGGCTTTTTTGGCTCGCATTGCTCCGATGACAGCAGATTTGGTTTGCAATAAATCTTGGCTGGTTTCAATGAGCAAAGCGTCTGCTCCACCGTCGATTAAACCTCGCGCTTGTTCTTCGAAGGTGTCACGCAGGTTTGCGAAAGTTGTATGACCAAGCGATGGAAGTTTGGTTCCTGGACCCATTGAGCCAATTACGAACCTAGGATGTTCTTTGGTCGAATATGAATTTGCCACTTCTTTAGCAATTTTGGCAGCCGCTAAGTTGTATTCGTAAATACGTTCCGGAATGCCGTATTCCATGAGGTTTGCCCAGTTTGCGCCAAATGTGTTGGTTTCGATTAAGTCAACACCTACAGATAGATACTCGCTATGGACGCTAGCAACTATGTCTGGACGGCTCACATTCAATACTTCATTACAACCCTCAAACCCTTGAAAATCCTGTAGGGACGGGTTTGCCGCCTGCAACATTGTGCCCATGGCGCCGTCAGCGATCAAAACCCGCTCAGAAAGGGCTTTTCGCAGAGTGTTTGGGGTTTCGCGCATAGGACTTTAGTTTACTTGGCTAAGGTAGCCATAGGTTCGCTGAAAGGATTGCGATGAAGATGTCTAGAGATATACAGCTCAAGAATCCAGTCCTCCTTATGGCCTTTGAAGGTTGGAACGACGCTGGCAATTCGGCAAGTTCAGCAATTGACCACCTGACTGATGTATGGGATTCAACGCTTTATAGCGAGATTGACCCCGAGCCTTACTACGACTTCCAGGTGAATCGACCGTTCATCACTACCCTGGAAAACGGAGAGAGGTTCATTGAATGGCCATCGACCACTATTCACATAGCTCGACATCCAAAAGCAGAAAACGATGTGGTTTTGATTCGTGGAATAGAACCGAACTTGCGATGGCGATCGTATGCTGAAGAAGTTTTGCGAGTGGCAAAAGAATTAAACGTGAAAAAATTAATCGGCGTTGGTGCGCTGCTTAGTGAGATTTCACATAATCGACCGATTCCAGTAATTGCTACTTCCAATAGCGAAGAGTTCCTATCCCAAAAATCTTTCACCGAATCTGATTATTCAGGTCCTACAGGAATCATCGGCGTAATCGTCGACACTTTCATCAGGAGTGGAATTCCAGCCGCTTCGATTTGGGCTCAAGTTCCCCACTATGTGGCAGGTACAACATGTCCAAAAGCCACCCTCGCTCTTTTGTCAACTATCGAAGAGCTTTTGGACGTTGCCGTTGATTTGGAAGATCTAACGGAAGCTGCTGCAGAGTGGGAAAAAGAAGTAGATGCTTTAGCCGCTGACGACGAAGAACTAGCTACTTACATCGCTCAACTTGAAGAGAATCAAGAACCGACAGCGGATCCAGACTCAATTGCAGACGAATTTGAACGTTACCTTCGTCGCCGGCATCAATAAGAACGAATTTTTTCAATCAATCTAGCAGTTGCTGTATCTAGCGCAGATGTATCACCGTTTTCCAGAGCTGGAGTAATTGCATTTGCGACAATTTTTCCTAACTCAACTCCCCATTGGTCAAACGAACCAACTTTCCAGAGCAAGCCTTGTACCAAAGTTAAATGTTCGTAAAGAGCTACGAGTTGCCCAAGGACGCTAGGAGTCAATCGAGGGTAAATGATCATGGTGGAAGGGCGATTACCTGGCATCACTTTATGTGGAACTAAATCTGCTTCTGTTCCTTCATTTCTTATCTCATCAGCGGTTTTCCCAAAGGCCAAAACACTCGACTGCGCTAAAACATTTGCAAGGAGCAAAGTGTGGTGATTTCCGATTTCTGAAACAGGTTTAGCGCCAAAAATAAAATCAACTGGAACCAAGGTCGTGCCTTGATGGAGCATCTGATGAAAAGAGTGCTGACCATTAGTTCCAGGCTCTCCCCAATAAATTGGACTTGTTTGATAATCAACTGGCAAACCATCGATAGTTACCGATTTACCATTACTTTCCATTAATAGTTGCTGCAGATATGCTGGAAAACGCTTTAAGTAATTGTCGTATGGCAATACCGCATGAGATTGCGAATCGAAAAAATTGCGATACCAAACAGTTAGCAATGCCATCGTGACGACAACATTTGCCTCTATTGGGGTGTTTGCAAAATATTCATCCATCTTGTGAAAGCCATTCAGCATTTCATCGAAGTTTTCAGGCCCGATCGCAATCATTGTTGACAGGCCTATTGCACTTTCCATGCTGAAGCGGCCGCCAACCCAATCCCAGAATCCAAAGGTTCGTTCG
>JBEBBT010000139.1:0-8069 GCA_041158245.1 Actinomycetota bacterium
AGCTATGACCAAAAACTCAGTCGCCTCGTTCAGATCCCAGTTCACACCCTGGTCTTTGATGTGAGCAATAAATTCATCTGTAACTTCATGCAAAGCCAGAACTGTGACTTCAAGCTTCTGCTTTGAAATCAGGTGCAAAAGCAGGTCAAACGGACCCTCAAAATCAGCCAGACGCACACGAAACTGGTTTGAAGAAGATTCTTCAGTTTCGGTGGTTGTTGAGGAAGTCACGGGCGGACAATAGTTGTAGTTGTCCATTTGGCGAACTCCCCTCTTGTGCATCTGGAGGCCTCTGCCATACTGTCTGCCTAGCGATACATCTAGAAGAATTTTTAAAGAGAAAAGGTTTTATCGACAAATGGCCATTTTGTTGGATGAATGGCTCTCCTACGAGCCAAAAAAACCAAAGCCAAAACAATCAATAGGTCCAGCTAATGTTTTATCCATCTTCAATCAAAAAGGTGGAGTTGGAAAAACAACTTCAACAATTTCTATCGGTGCAGCTCTTGCTGAATACGGCAGAAAAGTTTTAGTTGTAGATTTCGATCCACAGGGATCTTTAACTGTTGGTTTAACAGGAAATCACGAAATCTCCCCGTCGGTTTACGACTTGATTGTTGGTGGAGTGACAACACAAGAAGTGATTTTGAAGACCAGGGTTCCTGGTCTTGATTTGCTTCCTGCTGGAATCGATTTAGCTGCGGCTGAAGCTTGGTTGTTCAACGAAGTAGGTCGTGAGTACGCATTACAACGTGCGCTGGCTCCAATTATGAATGACTATGACTACATCTTGATAGATTGTTTACCCTCATTGGGTCTTCTCGCAATTAATGCTCTTTCAGTAAGTCAAGGCTTGATTATTCCATTGCAGTGCGAGTTTTATGCATTGAAAGGTTTAGCTCTACTTCAAGAAACTTTAGAAAAAGTTCAAAGCCGAATTAATCCAAATCTTGAAGTTAAAGGCATTCTTCCAACCAGGGTCGGCCGATCAACACACCATAAAGATGTTCTTGAATTGGTGATTCAAGGTTTTGGAGAAACTGTTTTTCATACAGTAATTCCGGACACCATCAAAATTAGTGACTCAACAATGGCTGCACAGCCAATTACAAGTTACGCATCTTCTTCAAATGCTGCTGAGGCCTATCGCCATGTAGCAGCTGAGTTAATCGAACGAATCGAAGGTAAAAAATGAGTAAAAGACCTGCTCTTCCTGGCGCAGAAGAACTATTTCGCCGAACCGCTACCCCTATTCGTCCTGATGTGAATCAGACACCGGTTGTTGCTGCGGTGCCGGATGTTGAGATCGATGATTCAACTCCAAACGCAATGGAAGGTGGCGTTAGACCTGTATCAACAGCAGGTCGTCGTCGTCGTGGCGCTGGTAGACCAACTGGACGCATTCGTCATGAAGAAAAAATTACAGTTTACGTATCTCCTGAAGAATTATTAGAACTCGAACAAGCTCGTCTTACTTTGCGTGGAACCCATGGCATGGCAGTTGATCGCGGTCGAATAGTTCGCGAAGCAATCGCTGTCGTAGTTGCAGATCTTGAATCTCGTGGTGGAGACTCCGTTTTAGTTAGAAGATTAAAAGGTCTTTAACCTATCTGCGCGCTCGAGGATGTGAAGTCGCATAAACTTCTTTTAATCTTTGAGCGGTAATCTGGGTATAAATTTGAGTTGTCGTCACAGAAGCGTGTCCTAGTAGTTCTTGGACAATTCTTAAATCTGCTCCGCCTTCGAGCAAATGAGTAGCAAAACAATGGCGCAATGTGTGCGGAGAAACTTCACTTCTGACACCGGCAATCTCTGCACATTTGCGCACCGCATTAAAAGCCGAATTTCGTGACAGCGGATTTCCTTGTTTATTTAAAAATAGATAGTTTGATGTTTTTTTCGCAAAGCTTGGCCTAGCCCTTACGAGATATTTGTCTAAAGCTAAAAGCGCATGGGATCCGACAGGCACAACTCTTGTTTTCCCACCTTTACCAAATAAGCGAACGCTTTCATTATCGCGATCTATATCCGCAATTGAAAGATTCACAGCTTCACTAACTCGCGCCCCCGTTGAATACAAGAACTCAACTAATGCGTAGTCTCTAATGTCAATTAGTTCTTCTGAAGACTTTAGACAATCCACTAAATCTAAGGTTTCAGAAACCGTCAATGCTTTTGGTAACTTTGATGGAAGTTTTTGGCTGACAAAGCCAGAGGTAGCGTCGACACTCACCCATTTCTCGCGCAAAGCAAATTTGTGAAAGCCTCTAACAGAAGCCAACATTCGAACTATTGAAGTTCTTGAATAGTTACCAGAACTAATCGCTTGTTGGAATTCAAAAGTGTCACTTTCATCAACTTTTTCAATTTCATAAATATTCTTATCAGATAAGAAATTAAGATAGATTTGCAAATCTTTGGAGTAAGCAATGAGCGTGTTTGGACTAAGTTGACGCTCAACTTTAAGATGACTCAAATATTCTTTAAGTTGATTGTCGATTTGCACGATGAAAGATTACTGTAGAACTACTGTTTGAAAACGCGATTTGTTTCTATCAAGTTATCCCGCATTGGCCAATCGGCATCTGCAGGTCGTAACTTCGTGTTTTCCAAAGATTTGTATGTTGTGATGGCTAAAGCCGCTGTTGGGCTTGAGAGCAAACCTTTAGAAATGAGCTCGAGCAGCTTTGAAATATCCATCCAAGTGGGCTCTAGTTCTGTTTCTTCAGCATCTAAAGTGGACGCATCAAAACCATTAAAGACTAGATCTCTAGCTAGAAAAATTCTCACTGATTCAGACGACGAACCCGGCGATGTGCAAAAGTCACATAGAGTGAACCATTCGTTTGCTGCATATCCAGTCTCTTCAAGAAGTTCTCGTTTTGCCGCCGCTAAAGGTGACTCCTCTGGGAAATCTAGTAATCCAGCGGGTATCTCCAGAAGATTTGCCCCGACAGGGTGCCGATACTGATGAATCGTTAATACTTCGTCATTTTCATTAACTGCTAGGACAGCCACCGCACCCATGTGCTGCATGTAATCCCTAGTCAGTTCGTGATTACCGAGGATAAACGTCTCCTTGATGATTGCCCAAATCTTCCCTCGGTACTCAACGGTTCGCTGAGAAACATTCAAGTTTCGGATTTGATCAAACATTTGCTATTTCGCAATTGCTGCAGCGATAAGACCTTTAAACAAAGGATGTGCGTTAGTTGGGCGAGACTTAAACTCTGGGTGGGCTTGAGTCGAAACGTAATATGGATGCACATCTGCGGGCAACTCTACGAATTCCACAAGATTTCCGTCTGGCGATAGTCCAGAGAAACGAAGTCCAGCTTTTTCCAGTTCAGCACGATAAGAATTATTAACTTCATAACGATGACGATGACGTTCTTCGACAATTTCAGCACCGTATGTTTTGGCTATCACACTACCGGTCGTCAAATGTGCAACATAAGAGCCAAGTCGCATGGTTCCACCCATATCTTTCTGACCTGAAACCACTTCATGCTGATCATTCATTGTTGCAATAACTGGATTTGTTGACTCTGGATCAAATTCAGCACTTGCTGCATCTTTGATTCCTAAAATATTTCTGGCGTATTCAATAACCATACACTGCAAACCTAAGCAAATGCCTAGGGTTGGGATTTTGTTTTCGCGCGCAAATTGCAATGCTCCAAGTTTTCCTTCAATCCCTCGTACGCCAAACCCACCGGGGACTAAAACAGCATCTACATTGCCAAGTGCTTCTTTTGCTCCTTGTGGAGTTTCACATAAATCAGAGGCGACCCACTTGATGTTTACTTTGCAATCATTTGCAAAACCGCCAGCTCTGAGCGCTTCGGTTACCGATAAATACGCATCTGGCAGATCAATATATTTTCCAACAAGTGCAACGGTTACATTGTGTTTTGGATGGTGAACTACACGCAACAGTTCATCCCATTGGCTCCAGTTAACATCTTTAAAAGGAAGTCCAAGTCGGCGAACGATGTAACTATCTAATCCTTCAGAGTGTAAAACCTTCGGAATATCGTAAATACTTGGAGCATCAACTGCCGCTACCACCGCGGGTTGATCAACGTCGCACATCAAAGCAATTTTGCGTTTGATTGCGTCAGGAACTTCTCGGTCACAACGCAAAACAAGTGCATCTGGTTGAATACCATAACTTCTAAGAGCTGCAACCGAATGTTGAGTTGGTTTCGTCTTCAGTTCACCCGATGGTCCGATGTAAGGGAGCAAAGAGACATGAATGAAGAATGCGTTATCTCTACCTATGTCATGACGAACTTGGCGGGCCGCTTCGATGAAAGGCAGGGATTCAATATCACCGACAGTTCCACCGATTTCGGTAATCACCACGTCTACATCTTCAGTTCCCATTGAACGAATTCGTGACTTAATTTCATTAGTAATGTGTGGAATTACCTGAACTGTGTCTCCAAGATATTCACCGCGCCGTTCTTTAGCAATAACTTGTGAATAAACCTGGCCTGTGGTGACATTTGCATTCGCTACGAGATTTACATTCAAAAATCTCTCGTAGTGCCCAATATCAAGGTCTGTTTCTGCCCCATCTTCTGTCACGAAAACCTCTCCGTGCTGGAATGGGTTCATCGTGCCTGGATCCACATTCAAATAAGGATCGAGTTTTTGCATAGTTACGCGAAGGCCGCGAGCAGTAAGTAGATTTCCTAGGCTAGATGCCGTCAGGCCCTTACCTAAACTTGAGGCGACACCGCCAGTAACAAAGATGTGCTTAACTTCTCGAGCCGTGCTCAATTTGAACTCCCGCGAACCAGATGTGCGGCGGGCAAACCCGCCTGTCCACGGGGGTTCAGAGTAACACCTTAGGGCCAAGCACCCTTAAGCCACGCTCTTAATTCCCAAAATCACTGGAGCTTTGAAGGTCAGGAAAGTTGAGTTTTTGAAGACCGTGCCATTTCTAGTAGTTCGGTCGCATGCGCTGTGGCGGAATCTGAGCCTTCTAAGCCAGCCAACATTCGGGAGATTTCAACAATTCTCTCAGCGTTATCTAGGGTTCTAATGGAAGTTTGGGTTACCAATCCATTGGATTCTTTCGAGACGTTTATTTGCTGATCGGCAAAGGCTGCAATCTGTGGCAAATGTGTAACTACCAAAACCTGCGATTTAGAACTCAATTTAGTCAGTTTCTCACCTACCGCAATTGCAGCGGCTCCTGCTACCCCAGCGTCAACTTCATCAAATATGAGCACCGATGGACTGTTTGCAGAAAGTAGCGCAACTTCAAGAGCCAACATCACCCGGGATAACTCACCTCCGGATGCAGCACTTGCAAGTGGCTGAAACTTCATTCCAGGGTTTGCATTGAATAAAAATTCAATCTTGTCTTGTCCAAACTCATTCAGTTCAGTTTTAGAAACTTCAGTCATAAATTCTGCGGCTGGCATCGCGAGTTCTCTAATTTCACTTGTGACATTCTTAGAAAAAATACTTGCTACCTGTTTGCGATGTTCAGTAAGTTTCTCGGCAAGTCCGCGGCAGTTAGCTTCAGCAGCTGCAACTTTATCTTTTAACTTTTTCAACTCTTGTCCATCTGGATCAATCAGAGCTAATTGCCGTCTCGCTTCTTCAGCCCACATAATCAAGTCGGATTCATTTGGTCCGTGTCGAAGAAGTAGCGCCTTTATTTGACGTTGTTTCATCATTAAAGCATCTAAATCATCTTCGTCCGATTCCAAACTAACAAGTTCGGAATTGAGTTCACTTTCGATTTCTGCTATTTCATTCGCGAGGTTTTTTAGCAATTCTCTAATCCGATTGATTCCAGAGTCTTTGTCGAGTCTCTCCAATGCCTGCCTTGCAGTTCGGATAGATGAGCTGACCGAAGAATCATCACTTTGCAAGGATTGAATCGCAGTCGAAATTGCAGTTTTAAATTCTTCTTTTCTCGTCACCCTCTCGACAGTTTGGGATATCTCATCGACATCCCCTTTCGAAATATTTAGAGAATCAAAAACCGACAAGTCCGCCTTAATGTTTTCCGCATTAGCGAGAAGTTCTTTTCGAGATTTTTCTAAACGTGCTAATTCGGCTAGGCCCGATCTCCAGGTGGAGAACGCAAACGAGTAACTTTGAATATCAGTATTTAAAGGCTCGCCGCCATAAAGATCTAGCATTTCCCGATGAGTTTGTGGCTTTAATAGTCGCAAGCTGTCATGCTGGCCGTGAATTGCTAACCAAAAAGTGCTCAAATCTTCGAGGGTTGATGCCGGGAAAGGGCGGCCGCCAATAGCAGTCTTGGCTCTTCCATTTGCAGGGAAAGTGCGAGAAATCAACATGACTTGGTCATCTGTAGAAATGCCTAAATCTGCAACATACTTCCCAAATTTCTCATTAGCAATTGTGATTGCAGCATCAACAGTCACATCAGCGTCTTGAACTACCCCCACAACAGAAGGTTTTTCACCTTTCAAAATGCGTACCGCATCCAGGAGCAAAGTCTTTCCTGCACCAGTTTCTCCAGTTATTGCAACAAATCCAGGCTGGAGTTCAATTTCCGCTTGCGAAATCAAACCCAGATCTCGGATGCGAATGGATTCAAGCATTATCAGATTCTCGCCATGAGGTAGTAGGAAGACGGAATTTCTTAACCAGTCGGTCGGCAAATGAAGTTGAATGTATACGTGCAAATTGCAATGAAGTTGGAGCGCCCGTGACTTTCACAAAGTCTCCGAGTTGAAGTTCAAAATTGCGGCGACCATCTAGATTTAGTGTGGCTTTCGCGGACAAAATCTCACTTTGCAAATGTGAAGAAGGGTCAAATACCAGTGGACGCGCGAAGAGTGCATGTGCCGCTACCGGCACCGTAATTATGGCTTTGGTGTTTGGCCAAAGAATTGGTCCGCCGGCACTAAACGCATATGCAGTTGAACCTGTTGAGGTTGCAACAATTAGACCATCGCCTGAAAATGCCATCAAAATTGTGTTGTCTACAGACACCCTTAATTCAGTCATCAACTCTGGTGCCACTTTTTCGATGGCAGCGTCGTTTATTGCAAAACTCTCAAAAACTTTTTGCCCGTTTCGTTCGACAGTTACGTCCAGCATTGTGCGAAGTTCCGTTTGCCAATTCTTACTTACAATTGCTTCGACTGCTGAAGAAATGTCTGTGATTTCAGCTTCAGCTAGAAAGCCAACTCTTCCTAAATTAATTCCTAAAATCGGAATGTCAACGCCGTGAATTATTTCAACGGCTTTCAAAATTGTGCCGTCGCCGCCTAGAACCACGACCATTTCTAAATCTTTGACTAAATTACGATTTTCAAATGTAATTTCTAAACCAGTAACTTCGTGTGATGCCAATTGGGCTACGAGTTGGTCGAAAAGATTTTGCACAAGGACGCGTTCGCTATGTAAAACAATGCCGATTTGTCTCTTCATTGCGGACCCTCCTGTATAGCAGCTGAAATCAGTTCTTCTACCTCGTGCTTATCCTTGCAGACATCACCGCGTTGCAACCACACGAAATACTCAACATTTCCAGATGGTCCTGGCAGCCCACTCGCCTTTACCCCTTTTAGCGCTAATCCGAGAGATTGGGCATCCTGAACTACATCAAAAACCGCTTTTTTACGTAGTTCCGGATCGGTTACAACTCCATCGCCAACCTCGTTTTTACCAACTTCAAACTGTGGCTTGACCATTAAAAGCATTTGAACATGACTTGTGCCCAAATCGCTTAATGCGGGTAAAACGGTTCTCAGTGAAATGAAGGATAAATCCGAAACAATTCGATCGGGCTTTTCGGAAATGTCTTCCGGTTTTAAATATCTAATGTTTGTACGTTCTATATTTTCAACACGATCATCTTGTCGAATCTGCCATGCTATCTGACCATAACCAACATCAACCGCAATGACCTTGCGAGCGTTTTTTTCCAAGCAAACCTGAGTAAATCCCCCGGTGCTCGCACCAGCATCCAAAACAACCTGATTTTCAATAGAAAAACCTTTTGCCTCGAATTCTTCAAGTGCACTTAGGAGTTTGTATGCACCTCTCGAAACCCACTTTGATTCTGG
>JBEBBT010000140.1:0-4676 GCA_041158245.1 Actinomycetota bacterium
GGATTTAGTTTTACTCCAAGCATTTCTAAAACGTCGGCCGAACCACACTTACTTGATGCTGCGCGGTTGCCGTGTTTGACGACCGTTACCCCACTTGCTGCAACCACAACACTTGCCATCGTAGAAATATTTACGGTGTGTGCACCATCTCCACCAGTTCCACAGGTGTCCACCGAAACTCCAGCTACTGAAGCTGGGTTGGCAAACTCCAACATAACTTCAATAAAGGTTTCAATATCTTTTGGAGTCTCGCCTTTGGCGCGCATTGCAACAAGGAATGCCGATATTTGAGCAGGATCAGCATTTCCGCTAAGGATTTCTTGCATAGCCCATCGTGCATTATCTGTTGAAAGATTCTTCTCAACGATAATTTCGTTGAGAACGTTGGACCAGGTAGACATTTAGGAAGTGATGGCTAAACGTCGACGAATGAGCGTTGCAGCTGTTTCTGCTAAAACCACTGGGTCAATCGGATGCGGGACTGCGGCTTCAGCACGTGACCAAGTCGCTAACCATCCATCTGCAGGTCGGCCTGTTAAAACCAGAACTGGTGGGCAGTTAAAGATTTCGTCTTTAAGTTGACGACAAATACCCAGTCCGCCAGCCGGAGCTGCTTCACCATCCAAGATTGCAAGGTCAATGGTTCCGCTATCCATTTGTCGAATCACAACTGGCTCAGTTGCACATTCAACAAAGTTGATTCTTGGAAGTTCAGGAGCTGGGCGCGAACCCAACGCTAACTTGACCGCTTCACGAACAGTCGCATCATCGCTGTAGATCAAAACATTTAGATTCTTTTCGCTCACAGCCACAGCCTACTTCCCAGATCCATCTGCTTGAGTTGGTCTACTCGATTGGTTTCGAAGTTCCTGACGGTCTAGTTCGCGATCGACTCGAACTGCCTCCCTATCGGATGCTTTAGACCACTGAATCATCAAGGTCAAGAAGATTATTAGGCCGATTACATCTCCGGTTGCCCATAGCAGTCCGCCAGCCATTTGTTGATCTTCGACAATTGTTGGTCCCCAGTCTCGAATCACGCTTTGGTAATGCTCCAGAGCTATTGGGGTTTGGGTGTTCATCATTGTGACCCCAAGGAATGCATGGAAGGGTAAAGTCACAAATACCGCAAACATTCGAATTGGATATCCCAACCTAGGCATTGGGTCTATTCCAATTAAGGCCCAAATCCATATAGAGCCAACCACCACAAAATGAAAGTGGTTGATGTTGTGCAAAATTGTGTTGGTCAGTGTGTGTTCGTAATACGAAGTGAAATAAAGCAGCCAGGGATTGAGTATGTAGATGAGGCCTGCAAAGAGTGGAAAAGTAATCACTTTGACGTACCAAGAATTTAGTAGCCGCAAAAGCAGTTCACGCAATTTCGAAGGGAAAGTGCGCAGAGCAAGGGTCACCGGAGCCCCGAGGGCCAGAAAAACGGGTGCCAGCATTGAAAGCAACATGTGCTGGATCATGTGAGTGGTCAACAAAACCGTGTCTAAGCGCGCAAGTGGACCTTGGGTGGCAATGAAAATTGTCCCAAGCCCACCCAGGTTGAAAAATAGGGTGCGATTTATTGGCCATTTATCCCCTCGTTTGTTGAGGGACCTGACCGCATTTAAATACCAAATCGCTGCCACCAAGAGTGCAAGCGCTGGCAGCACTTCAAGCGGCAACCAATCGGTTAAATTCGGTTGGCTAACTTCTGCGACATGAGCATCCCCATGGAGTGGGATTTGCCACGGAAAACCGGTCTTAAACACGTAAAAAGCCTACTTTGCCGATTGAGCTAAAACCGTGTGGATTAATGTGACACAGCACACCTGAGATTGCCACGAAATCTAGCCATCCCACGGAGTTCAACTGTGAGTCTTTTGCCACAATACGCCTGTGACTACAGCCACCTTAACTCCGAGCAATACGCACGCAGATCGACCAAATCTTGTTTCAGTTGGAACCATTGTTTGGCTTGCCAGCGAACTGATGTTTTTTGCCGCTCTCTTTGCGATGTATTTCACCCACCGCTCTGTAAATCCTGAGCTTTGGGCAGAAACAACACCAATGCTCAACATTCCGTTCTCATCCACTAACACTTTTATCTTGGTCGCATCTTCTGTGACCTGCCAGCTTGGAGTTTTTGCGGCTGAACGTGGCGATGCGCGTGGGCTTAGAAAATGGTTCATCATTACTTTCTTAATGGGTGCGATCTTCGTTGGTGGTCAAATAATGGAATACGCGGAACTTGTTCGCGAAGGTTTGACACTTTCATCGTCCTCATACGGATCTGTCTTCTACCTAACAACCGGTTTCCACGGACTTCACGTAACTGGTGGATTGATTGCTTTCCTTTTTGTTTTAGCAAGCACTTACACCGGAAAAGTTTTTACTCATACCAAAGCAACTCGCGCCATCGTTGTCAGTTATTACTGGCACTTCGTTGATGTGGTTTGGATTGGTTTGTTTGCAATGATTTACCTAATCAAGTAAGAAAATTGGGATAGGAAAAAGCGTGGCACAACTTGCACAATTTCGCAGACATCGTCTGGCTGGATTGTTCGTAATGATTTTGGCTTTAGCAATCACTGCTATTGCTTACACAATCATTTCATCCAGCACAGATCGAGTAAGTGCGGCAGTTGCTTCCGAAACAACAGTGGAACGCGGTAAAGCGTTATTCGCCGAAGGCTGCAGCTCATGCCACGGTCTCCAAGCAGAAGGCACAACCGATGGCCCTTCACTTATCGGCGTTGGCGCGGCTTCTGTTGACTTCCAAGTTTCTTCTGGACGCATGCCAATGGCGGGCCAAGGCGTGCAGGCGATGCGCAAAGCTCCGGTTTACAACGAAGAAGAGATTGCAGCCCTTGCTGCGTATGTTGCAAGTCTGGCTCCAGGACCTGCAATCCCTACGGATGAAGAATTGGATACCTCAACTGCAAGTTTGTCTGAAGGCAATGAACTCTTTGCAGTTAACTGCGCTCAGTGCCACAACTTCGCAGGTGAAGGTGGAGCGCTAACTCAAGGAAAATACGCGCCAAACTTGATGGTAGCAACCGACCGTCAAGTTATTGAAGCAATGTTGACCGGTCCACAAAATATGCCGGTATTCAAAACTCTTTCTGCAGATCAGAAAAAAGCAATTCTTAAGTACGTGCAATATCTACGCACCGCATCTAACCCTGGTGGTGCAGACCTTGGTCGAATCGGTCCAGTTACCGAAGGTCTTTTCATGTGGACTGCAGGTTTTGGCCTTCTGATTGCGTTCGCAATCTGGATTGGAGTTAAAGCAAAATGAGTGAACTTGTTCCAAATCAAAGTCGCCCGGCTCCAGCCCCAATTGAGCATGCACATCGTCGCGCTGATCATGATCCTAGAATTGCAAAACGTGTCGAGCGCCAAGTTGCAACAATGTTTGGAGCCAGCGCACTTCTAGCAATTCTCTTCGTGGTTGCGTATGTAGCGATTGATCCATCAGTTTTAATTGGACTTCCAGTAGTGGGAACAACCTCTGCTCTGAATATTGCTATGGGCCTGACAATGGGCGGCTCCATTCTTTTAATTGGAACAGGTGCAATCCATTGGGCAAAGAAATTAATGCCCGATGTTGAAGTAGTTGAAGAAAGACATGAATTTAAAAGCAGCGATGAAGACAAAGCTGCTCTTGCCGAAACATTTGCAATTGGTGCTGATGAATCTGGTTTTGTGAAGCGGCCACTTATTCGTCGCACACTCCTAGGTGCGATGGCACTTTTCCCAATTCCGCTTGTTGTAATGCTTCGCGATTTGGGTCCAGATTCAATTGAAAATCGTTTCCATACGATGTGGCGTTCAGGTATGCGCCTTTTGCAAGATGTCACTTATGAACCTATTAAAGCTGCGGATATTCCGATTGGAAACCTAATCAATGCGGTTCCAGAAGGAATGCATGAGCTTGAAGAAGAAGATGGAAATCTAAACGAACGTGCAAAATCTGTAATTATTGTGGTTCGCATTTCCCCAGACAAACTTGTTTCACAACAAGGTGGCACACCTGATGCGCCATGGGATTACAACGGCGTGGTTGCTTACTCAAAAGTTTGCACTCACGTTGGTTGCCCAATTTCACTCTACGAACAACGCACACATCACTTGTTGTGCCCTTGCCACCAATCAACATTCGATCTTGCTGATTCAGGTCGAGTTGTATTTGGACCTGCTGCTCGTCGCATGCCACAACTCGGCATCACAGTGGACAGTGAGGGTTACTTGGTAGCCCGTGGCGATTTTGCTGAACCCGTCGGACCTAGTTTCTGGGAGCGCTCATGAGTAACAAAGAAAACGGCCTACTCAAGTGGGCTGATGAAAGATTTGGTGGAGCTAAGGCTCTGAAAGTTGCGATGAATAAAGTGTTTCCAGATCACTGGTCATTCATGCTCGGTGAAATTGCACTTTACTCATTCATCATTTTGCTGCTAAGTGGCGTTTATTTAACCTTGTATTTCGTCCCGTCAATGACAGAGGTTGTTTACAACGGCTCGTACTTGCCGCTAAAGGGTGTAAAGATGACAGAGGCTTATGCATCTGCACTCAACATCTCTTTCGATGTTCGTGGCGGATTGTTGATGCGCCAAATTCATCACTGGGCAGCGCTCTTCTTCGTTGGTGCAATGTCAGTTCACATGCTTCGCATTTTCTTCACC
>JBEBBT010000141.1:0-3712 GCA_041158245.1 Actinomycetota bacterium
ACGAAAATGATTCAATTCGGCAACAACTGTTAACCAGCCGTGGATTCAAACCAACAAGCGAAAGACAGAATCGACGGCATCAAGTTCTGACAAGCCCCAAGGAACTTTTACCATTGCCAGATGGCTACATTTTGAGAAACGTTGGGGACACAGATGAAGAATTTGAAAAAGTAGCAAAACTTTTGAATTCTGCATTTGGTCGCAATTTTCACAGCGCAGAGGAATATCGAAACTTTGCGACACTTGCTCCGAGTTACAACGCTGGTTTAGAAATCATGGTGGTAGCGCAGAACGGCGATTTCGCAGCTTATGCAGGATTCACTGCACACCAAAAAGAATCTTTTGTTGTAGTAGAACCAGTTTGCACTCACCCAGACCATCAAAACCTTGGCCTTGCAAGAATTGCGATAGCGGAAGGTTTGAATCGGTGCCTTGAAATGGGAATTAAAGATGCCTACATTGAAGCGTGGTACTCAAACCCTGTTTCAAATCATGTTTATGAACAAATGGGATTTACCAAACCAATTGGCCAATACATTTGGCGCAAAGAGTTTTAGTTTCCATCCCAAGCGGCAAGTTCTTTTTTAAATGGATCTAGACCCATTGGGCCAAGTTTTAGAGCGAAAGAATGAAACTTCTTTAATTCAAACTTTTCACCCAAGCGTGCTTTTGCATCTTCACGAGCCTGCATCCAAAACCGCTCGCCTACTTTGTAAGAGATTGCCTGCCCTGGCCAGCCAAGATATCTGTCCACTTCACTGCGGGCAAAGTCCTCATCCATCAAGGCGCTATTTACAAGTAAATCGAAAGCAGATTCGGCATTCCAAACTTTGCCATCTTGATCTTTTAGCTCTAGGTGCATTCCAATATCAACCACTATTCGAGCAGCCCGCAACGCCTGACCTGCGAGATAACCCATCTCAATCCCTGGCTCATCAAATCCGCCTAATTCATCCATCAAACGTTCTGCATAAAGTGCCCAGCCTTCGCCGTATCCACTAGTCCATGCATCTGTACGTTGATATCTGCTGAGTCGATCTTTTTCAATAATCACAGTTGCGCATTGAAGATGGTGACCAGGAATAGCTTCGTGGTACCAAGTTGAGGCAATATGCCACCAACTGAAAGTGTCTTTGCCTAGAGTTGGAAACCAAGTTGTTCCTGGGCGAGATAGATCTTCGCTTGGGGGCATGTAGTAAGGCGCTGCCGCACTTCCATCCGGTGCAATTCGCGCATCACAGAATTTAATGGAATCATCAATGTCGAAATGAACACCGTCCATCTTCTTTACAGCTTCGTCTGTGAAATCGCGCAACTTTTTCAACAGCGCTTCAACGCCATGAATCTCGTATTCAGGCGCGGTTTCTAAATAGTCAGCAACTTCCCGAAGCGTTTTTGCATCCGGCTTTACTTTTGCTGCAACCTTCCACATGCGTTCATTGATATTGGCCAGGTCTTGAACACCCCAGTTATAAATTTCTTCCAAATCCAGTTCTGCGCCAGAGAAATATCTTGCCCATTGAATGTAGCGGTCATGTCCTACGGCATCTTTATCAGTCGCTTTTGGAAGATAACTTTCTAGCAACCAAGTCGAAGTTTCTTTACATGCATTTTGTGCAGATTTAGCGGCTGTGATTAGCTCCGGATGTTTTCCTTCCGGATCAACACTTTTAACATAACTCTCATAACCGCCATCTGCAAATTGCTCGAGTTGAGTCGCAACACCTTGGACTTGCCGCTTTGCGGTGGTCTTACCTTGTTTTGCAACCTCTTCTATAGCCGAAGTCCAAGACTTCAGTGATGCACCAACTGCCAATAGTCGCAATTCAATATTCTTAAAATGTTCTGCAGTTTCGTGTGGCATCATTTCAAAAACTTGGCGGATATTTGATGGCGGCGAACTAATCACTCCCCAAAGCACATGGCTTTCCATACTGTCGTGCAATTTCAAGCCAGATTCAAGACGCTCAACCATTACATCTCTTGCGATTCGATCTACATCATCAATTGGCGTTAGAGATGCCAACTTAGCCAAGGTGGCACGGGTGTGGTCGGCTGCTTTTGCAGAAGCCGCTACAGAAAAATCATCCAATTCGTGTTCTCGCCCTGGGATCCCCAGGAAAGTGGAATTTATTGGGCTGAAAGCCGCTGATTCATCGATGTAGGAGTCAGCTAGGGCAAAGATTTCTGAGCGATGTGTAGTCATGGGGCTAGTTTGGCACTAACCCCACGACAAATAGAACTTAACCCAATTCCTTTTTGTTCCACTTTATGTAGGGTCGTACTTCTCTATAAAAAGTCTTTAACGACTGTTTGTACGTTTGCCTAAACGCGAAGTTGAATCTTTCATGAACATAAGAGTCTCCGCAATCTCCTCGTTCGCGAATATCCAAGTTTTCTACCAATTTTTCAAGCTTCTTCCAGCCATATTTTCCGACTAAGTATTCGATGGCGAATGCTCCATCACTATAAGGCCCTAATTTAGATTCATAACTTTCGTCATCTTCTAATTTTCCATTAGGTTCCCAGCCTAGCCAGAGCTTTCTGAAGAGATAGGGATTCAATTGACCATCAACCGTAGAAATTCGTGAAGAAACAAACTGCGCCTGTCCTTCCACAAACCAATTTGGCATGAAGCAATAAAAGAATTCACTCTTCGGCCCAAACCAACTTTCTTGTGCTGCATGGACTAATTCGTGAGCAAATACATCTGGGTCTAACAAATCCCACTCATCATCAGAATTCTTCTCCCATGCACACTTGGCAAGAATGTATATGTAGGTGTCATCCCACAAATTCGAATATGTGATGCCAACAGTTGAAGGAGAGAAACAATTTGGGTCATTTCCAAAAACTCCATCTGGCCCAAGATCTTCTAATAAACCTTCATACCTGTCGGAACCTTTTTCTCCTGCCAAAAGGTCCTTGCTTAACTCATTCCTTGAAAAGAATACCCTTAGACCTATTCTCTTATTCTTGAGAACAGGATTTAGATAAGACAATGCTAAATCAATATTTCTGTACATAGAGATTTTTTCATCATCGGTGAAATTTTCATCAAACACAAGATCAATTTTTGCTTCGATTTTGTTTGGTTTGAATTTTTCGTAAAAATTAACAGATGATTTTTCCAAAATTTCCAGATGTGGAGTTGCTTTGAGTTCGCTTGGATCTCGGTCATTTATGAACCATCCCGCAAAAACTAAAAAAATTATGACAGTGACTAATCCCTTTTTTGATTTTGGCTTTTGATGGTCAGGTGCCGACACATCTGTGACAGGTGAAATTCGCTCTTCGTTTTCCATGGTTCCCCCGAACTTTGTGTGCGAAATCTTATTCGGCAGTCTGACAAAACCTCGCCTATTCTTGGGCTATGGACATTTCGAAAATCTCTTTTGGGCTAGACACTTTTGGAGATACTCAAAAAGACGACTCCGGCAAACCCTTGTCGGCGGCCGAAACTCTTCGAAATGTAATTCAAGAAGGCGTGCTTGCAGATTCGCTTGGCATTTCACACTTCAATGTGGGCGAGCACCACCGAGCGGACTTTGCAATTTCGGCACCAGACACAGTCCTAGCTGGCCTTGCAACGGTAACAAAACAAATCACACTCGGGACTGGCGTGACTGTTCTTTCAAGCGACGACCCGGTTCGCGTTTATCAACGCTTCGCAACAGTTGATGCTCTTTCAAATGGTCGTGCCGAAATCACT
>JBEBBT010000142.1:0-3810 GCA_041158245.1 Actinomycetota bacterium
GCAACCATGCAAACATCAACTGTTGCTTTTGGTTTGATGTATCCGTAGCGGATGTTAAAGCCGTGAGCGAAGAAAAGTGCATCGCCATCTTGGAGATTTGGTTCGATTGCTTCTGCGTACAACCCGCGCTGTGCTGGGTCTGGAACCAAAACCATGGTTAGGTCTGCTTCAGCAACAGCGGTTGCAGGATCTACAACTCGCAATCCTTCTGATTCAGCCTTAGCGCGAGACTTGGAGTTGGGAGCAAGTCCTACCCGAACATCAACACCTGAATCGCGGAGTGAAAGTGCGTGAGCGTGACCTTGAGATCCGTATCCAAGTACTGCGACAACGCGGTTTTGGATGATTGAAAGGTCAGCATCTTTGTCATAAAAGAGTTCAGCCACGAGTAATCCTTATTTGTAGTGGGCGGGTGGAGTTTAGTTGGTCTTATCGGTGCTCTTGAGTGAGCGGTCAGAAATGGCCTTGCTGCCACGACCCATCGCTACTACTCCAGATTGAACGAGTTCTTTAATGCCGTAGGGCTCAAGTACTCGCAACAGTGCGGACAATTTTTCGTTTGATCCAGTTGCTTCGACAGTTATTGCATCGCTGACAACATCCACAACTTTGGCGCGGAACATCTGCACAAGTTCAAGAATCTGTGACCGTGTTTCTTGATCTGCTTTTACTTTCACTAACAGCAATTCGCGTTGTACTGAAGCATTGTCTTCAAGCTCAACAATTTTCAAAACGTTGACTAACTTGTTGAGTTGTTTGGTAACTTGCTCAAGCGGCAGTTCTTCAACATTCACCACAATCGTCATACGAGAAATGTCTGGCATTTCGGTCGGACCCACCGCCAGTGATTCAATGTTGAAGCTGCGCCGTGAGAAAAGACTTGCAACACGTGCAAGCACACCAGGCTTGTCTTCAACCAAAACAGAAAGAGTGTGACGGCTCATGATTAGTCCTCCCCGCGTTCCCATGCCGGCGCGAGATCGCGAGCAATCTTGATGTCGTCGTTTGATGTTCCCGCTGCAACCATTGGCCACACCATTGCATCTTTATGAACTTGGAAATCTACAACCACTGGCGCATCGTTAAGTGACATTGCTTTTTCGATTGTCTTTGCAACATCTTCGGTGCGTTCACAGCGCAAACCATGGCAACCGTAAGCATCTGCAAGTTTTACGAAGTCAGGAATGCGATCGGTGTGAAGATTGGTATTTGAATAACGTTCGTTATAGAACAGTGTCTGCCATTGGCGAACCATGCCCAAAACATTGTTGTTGATCAATGCAACCTTGATTGGAATGTCATTGATTGCACATGTAGCAAGTTCTTGATTGGTCATCTGGAAGCAACCATCTCCATCGACTGCCCAAACAGTTTTGTTAGGCGCGCCAACTTTTGCGCCCATCGCTGCTGGCACTGCAAAGCCCATCGTGCCAAGTCCGCCTGAGTTCAACCAAGTACCTGGTTGTTCGTAGTTGATGAATTGAGCTGCCCACATTTGGTGTTGGCCAACGCCAGCTGCATAAATGGTGTCTTTGCCAGAAATGTTTCCAAGCTGCTCAATTACATATTGCGGAGCAAGCGATTCTGGATTTGAGTCATATCCGAGTGGATATTTGGCCTTCCAACCAATACAAGTTTCGCGCCATTCATTGAAGTTTGGTTTTGCACCATCTTTCAAATCTTGTTTTAGCGCTTCAATTAAATCCAACATGACTTCGCGAACGTCACCAACAATTGGCACATCGACTTCGCGGTTCTTGCCAATTTCGGCTGGATCAATATCTGCGTGAATAACCTTTGCTTCGGGCGCGAAAGTTGAAAGCTTGCCAGTAACGCGATCATCAAAGCGAGCGCCAAGCGTGATTAGCAAATCACTCTTTTGAAGTGCGCCAACAGCAGCAACGGTTCCGTGCATGCCAGGCATTCCCATGTGCAACTTGTGGCTATCTGGAAACGCTCCGCGTGCCATCAGTGTTGTGACAACTGGAATATCAAGAAGTTCTGCAAGTTTGAAAAGTTCTTTTGAACCATTCGCCTTGATGACACCGCCACCAACATAAAGAACTGGTTTGCGTGATTCCAAAATTAATTTAGAAGCCTCACGCACTTGTTTGTTGTGCGGTTTTGTGACCGGGCGATAGCCAGGCAAATCGATATTGGTTGGCCAATCAAAAGTCGTCATCGCTTGTAGCGCATCTTTAGCGATATCGACAAGAACTGGACCTGGGCGACCGGTTCCGGCGATGTGAAAAGCTTCTGCAATCGCGCGTGGAATCTCGTTTGGATCGGTTACTAGATAATTGTGTTTTGTGATTGGCATTGTGATGCCGCGAATGTCGGCTTCTTGGAATGCATCTGTACCAATTGATGCGGATGCAACCTGACCGGTGATTGCAACCATTGGAACAGAGTCCATATACGCATCAGCAATTGGAGTGACAAGATTCGTGGCGCCTGGTCCTGAAGTTGCCATGCAAACTCCAACGCGACCACTTGCAAGCGCATAACCTTGAGCTGCGTGACCTGCACCTTGTTCGTGACGCACCAAAATGTGACGGACTTGCTTACTGTCCATCAGTGGGTCGTATGCCGGCAGGATGGCGCCACCAGGAATGCCGAACATGTCAGTTACACCTGCATGCTCTAATGCTCGAACCAAACTTTGAGCACCGGTTATTTGCTCAGTCATCTCATCTACTTTCGTTGTCTAATTCGTACCTTCGGGTGAGTATTTCCCGCCTTACAAGCGAAAACCCCCCGGCCTTACGGCTTCGGAGGGTGCGCGCGGTGGACGCTTCTGCTGATGCGAGCCGCGCTAAATAACCACCACGAGAGAAATACTCATGGCTCAAGGATAGAGCGTGCTCAGAGATTTGTCACTAGTTAATTTTGAGCAATTAGTCGCAAACCGCGCCTTTTGCAGCTGAGCCGACCAATTTTGCGTATTTATGCAGAACGCCACTGGTGTAACGAGGTGGCAATGGCTGCCAATTGGCCTTTCGTTTGGCCAATTCCGCATCATCGACGAGCAGATCTAGAGTCCGATTTGGGATGTCGATTCTGACCTTATCTCCAGTCTGGACAAACGCGATGGTTCCACCATCGACGGCTTCTGGGGCGACATGGCCGACGCAAAGTCCGGTTGTGCCACCTGAGAAGCGGCCATCGGTAATTAGCAAAACGTCTTTGCCAAGACCGGCGCCTTTGATTGCTGCAGTTATCATCAACATCTCGCGCATGCCTGGTCCACCTTTTGGACCTTCGTAGCGGATGATTACGACGTCACCTTTTTGGATGTCGCCACTTTCTAGTGCATCCATTGCAGCACGTTCACGTTCGAACACTTTTGCTGGACCTTCAAAAACATCAACCGGAATGCCGGCGTTTTTAACAACTGCGCCTTCGGATGCAAGTGAACCTTTAAGGATTGTGATTCCGCCAGTACCACCAATTGCTTTATCTATTGCATGAAGAATTTGGCCATCAGGATCTGGTGAATTTATGTCTGCCAAGTTTTCAGCCAAAGTTTTTCCAGTAACTGTTAAGCAATCGCCGTTTAGAAGTTTTGCATCTAGCAAAGCTTTCATGATTACTGGAACGCCGCCAACTTTATCGACGTCACTCATTACATAACGACCAAATGGTTTTACGTCTGCAAGTAGTGGAACCTTGGATCCAATTCGATGGAAGTCATCCATTGATAGATCGACTTTTGCTTCGTGTGCAATTGCTAGCAAGTGAAGTACTGCATTTGTTGAACCACCAAATGCCATAACAACTGCAATTGCATTTTCTAAAGATTGTTTTGTG
>JBEBBT010000143.1:0-2681 GCA_041158245.1 Actinomycetota bacterium
CACCGGTTCCACCGTCGTGGCCTGAAATCAAAATTACATCTGCATGCGCTTTAGCAACACCGGCTGCAACTGTTCCCACACCATTTTCGGCAACAAGTTTCACGTGAATTCGCGCTTGCGGATTTGAATTCTTCAAATCGTGAATCAATTGCGCTAAATCTTCAATTGAGTAGATGTCGTGATGTGGAGGTGGAGAAATCAAACCGACACCAGTAGTTGAGTGACGAGTCTTTGCCACCCACGGATACACCTTGTGTCCAGGTAGCTGACCACCTTCACCTGGTTTTGCACCTTGTGCCATCTTGATCTGAATGTCGTCAGCATTTACTAAGTACTCAGATGTCACACCAAAGCGGCCGGAGGCAACTTGCTTAATTGCAGATCGTTTGCTGTCCCCATTTGCCATTGGCTTGAAACGCTCTGAATCTTCGCCACCTTCACCGGTATTTGATTTTGCACCAAGACGGTTCATCGCAATTGCCAAAGTTTCGTGTGCTTCAGCACTGATTGAGCCATAAGACATAGCACCAGTTGAGAATCGTTTAACGATTTCTGAAACCGGTTCAACTTCGTCAATAGAAATCGATGGCCGTAGTCCTGATTTGAAATTGAACAATCCACGTAAAGTCATCAAACGTTCTGATTGATCGTTTACGCGTTCGGTGTATTGCTTGAACACGTCATAACGACCCTGACGAGTGCTGTGTTGAAGCTTGAAAACAGTTTCTGGATCGAAAAGATGTGGTTCACCTTCCCGGCGCCACTGGTATTCGCCACCAATAGTCAGACTGCGGTGACTTGGTGAAATTCCTGAAGGCGGGAAGGCCACATCGTGACGTTGCAATACTTCAGATGCAATTACATCTAGACCAATGCCGCCAAGTTTTGATGTGACACCAGTGAAATATTTATCAACAAGATCTTGAGACAAACCAATTGCTTCAAATATTTGCGCACCACGGTATGAATCAACTGTCGATACACCCATCTTGCTCATAACTTTCAAAACACCTTTACCAAGTGCTTTGATGAGATTGCGGGTTGCTTTTTCAGGAGTGGTATCGCCGAGTTCACCAGTTCTTGCTAAAACTTCGACTGATTCAAGTGCGAGGTACGGATTAACCGCAGCGGCGCCAAAGCCAATTAGCAATGCCACATGATGAACTTCGCGAACATCTCCGGCTTCAATCAGCAAACCAACTGTTGTGCGCGTACGTTGACGCACCAAATGATGATGAACGGCAGAACACAGAAGCAAAGACGGAATCGGCGCTTGATCTGCATCAGAATCACGGTCGCTCAAGATGATGAAGCGAGTACCGGCACGCAGAAGATGATCGACTTCGCGGCAGATTTCTTCAAGTCGTTCGGCTAATGCATCTCCCCCGCCTGAAACGTTGTAAAGGCCAGAGATTTTTGCAGCAGCAAAACCTGGGAGATTGCCATCCTTATTAATGTGCAAGATTTTTGCTAAATCATCATTGTCGATTACTGGGAATGGCAGCACCACCTGACGGCAATGTTCTTCAGTTGCATCGAGCAGATTTAATTCCCGACCAGTTGCGGTTGAAAGAGATGTCACAATCTCTTCGCGAATTGCATCCAGCGGTGGATTGGTGACCTGCGCAAACAACTGAGTGAAGTAATCGAACAACAAGCGTGGGCGCTTTGAAAGAATTGCAATTGGAGTGTCAGTGCCCATCGAACCAAGAGCTTCGCCACCAGTCTTAGCCATCGGCTTGAGGATTACTCGCAACTCTTCTTCTGTATAACCAAAAGTTTGTTGGCGACGAATTACCGAAGATGCGGTGTGAATTACGTGTTCACGCTCTGGCAATTCTTCAAGATGAATAATTCCTTTTTCTAGCCATTGAGCATATGGAGCTGCGTTTGCTAGTTCAGACTTGATCTCTTCATCTTCAACAATTCGACCTTTTGAAGTGTCAACCAAAAACATTCGGCCTGGCTGCAATCGACCCTTGCTAACAATTTTGCTTTGCTCAATTTCAAGTACACCTGACTCAGAAGCCAAAACCACAAACCCATCTTCAGTAACCCAGAAGCGTCCTGGGCGAAGACCGTTTCGATCTAGAACCGAACCAATCAAAGTTCCGTCAGTGAAAGAAATATTTGCGGGGCCATCCCATGGTTCCATCAATGCAGAGTGATACTCGTAAAAAGCGCGACGAGCGGGATCCATATTTGGATTGTTCTGCCAAGCTTCTGGAATCATCATCAAAACAGCGTGTGGCAACGAACGTCCACCCATGTGCAGAAGTTCAAGTACTTCGTCGAAAGATGCAGAGTCAGATCCACCTTCGCTGACGATTGGCAAGATTCGGGAGATATCTCCTGGAATTACTTCACTAGTTAACGCAGCTTCACGCGCATGCATCCAGTTGCGATTTCCCTTAACAGTGTTGATTTCACCATTGTGTGCGATTAAACGATATGGATGCGCAAGCGGCCAAGATGGGAAGGTGTTGGTTGAAAAACGTGAATGCACAAGTGCGATTGCGGTTTTCATTCTTTCATCAGAAAGATCTGGGAAGAATGGTTCAACTTGTGCGGTGGTCAACATACCTTTGTAAACAAGAGTGCGACTTGAAAGAGATGGGAAATAAACCGCAGCTTCTTTTTCAGCTCGCTTTCGCAAAACAAAAAGTCGGCGTTCTAAATCC
>JBEBBT010000144.1:0-10320 GCA_041158245.1 Actinomycetota bacterium
GTGGACTCGGTTGGTAAAGCAAGTAGCAGCGCAGGTAGCTGGATTAATCCGCCGCCACCACCTATCGCATCTAGCCAACCAGCTGCAAACGCCGCCACCGCTAGTAACGCAATAGTTGCTAAATCAATCTCAAGCATTTAATACAGCGTTTATTGAATCGCCTAATGCAATTTCTTTTCGTTCACCTGTTTTACGGTTCTTCAATTCAACTTTGCCCTCAACTAAAAGCTTTCCGACCACGATTGTGTTTGGAATTCCAAGTAGTTCGGCATCATTGAACTTCACACCAGCTGAAGCTGATTTGCGGTCATCGAACAGGACTTCAACGCCTCGAGTGGTTAACTCATTTGCAAGTTTTTCAGCTGCTTCAAAAACTGCATCATCTTTACCGGTTGCGATGATGTGCACATCTGCAGGGGCCACGGCACTCGGCCATACCAATCCTTTTTCATCATGATGTTGCTCTGCAATTGCGGCCACTAAACGAGAGACGCCAATTCCGTAAGAACCCATTGTGACAACTCGGCTCTCACCATTTTCATCTTGTACTTTCAAGTCCAATGCCTCGGCGTACTTGCGGCCCAATTGGAAGATATGACCAATTTCAATTCCGCGTGCTGTTTGAAGATGTCCACCGCATCCAGTTGGGCAAGCATCACCTTCTAAAACTTGTGCAGCTTCCACAATTCCGTCGGCCTTGAAATCTCTTCCCATCATCAAGTCATATGTGTGTTGGTTGTATTCATTTGCACCAGAAATCCAACGAGTTCCATCCACTACTCGAGGATCTACTAAATACTTGATCTTGGTTTGAGCGTTTTCACCAAGGATCGCTGGACCTATGTAGCCCTTCTTCAAAAGTGGATTGGCTTTGAAATCCTCTTCTTCAAAAACTTCAGGGGCATCTGGATGAATAAATGTTTCTAGACGCTTGATGTCCACATCTCGATTTCCAGGAAGTCCAACTGCAAGCACATATTTTGAACCATCAGGTCTGGTTACTTTGAAAACCACATTTTTCAAAGTGTCAGCAGCAGTCCAATCGCGGTCTGATCTTTTTAGATCATCTCGTGAATTAGAAAGTTCAACCAAAGAATCAATGGTTGGTGTTTTTGGAGTTTGCTCTGTGTGCGCTGGATTTGCATTCGAAACCTCGAGTGCGGCTGGTGCAAGAGTTGTAACAGCTTCAACATTTGCTGCATAGCCACATCCATGGCATCGCACAAAAGTGTCTTCGCCATTTTCGCAAATAGCCAAGAATTCTTCGGACTTCGAACCGCCCATAGCGCCAGACATCGCAGAAACAATTACATAATCGAGTTTGAGGCGATCGAAGGTTGCAATGTAGGCATCACGATGCGCTTGGTAAGAAACTTCTAGGCCAGCATCATCGATATCAAAAGAATAAGAATCCTTCATCACAAATTCGCGACCACGAAGAATGCCCGCGCGCGGTCTGGCTTCATCACGAAACTTAGTTTGGATTTGATAAATTCGAAGCGGTAAATCTTTGTATGAGGAGTACTCGCCCTTGACCATCAAAGTGAACATCTCTTCATGAGTTGGTCCTAGGAGATAATCAACTTTACGTCGGTCTTGCAGCCTAAATAAATTGTCACCGTATTCCGTCCAACGATTTGTGGCTTCATACGCCTCACGAGGTAGCAAAGCTGGAAAGTGAACTTCTTGAAAACCTGCTCGGTCCATTTCTTCGCGGACTACGTTTTCAATCTTTCGATAAATTCGATAACCCAAAGGCAGCCAGGAAAAGATGCCAGGTGCTATGCGGCGAACCGCTCCAGCACGGACTAGGAGTTTGTGGCTAGGCACTTCTGCATCAGCCGGATCTTCTCGCAAAGTCCGCAAAAACAGTGATGACATCCGAAGCACGTGGCACTCTCCTTATTTCAGGGCAAACCTTAACCTGCCACTTCATGCCGAAACATCAAAGACTTGAACTAAAAGAAGATTGTTTGGAATTCATTGCGCTCAACAAAGCCAAGGCGCTTATATAGGGAAACGGCGGCAAGGTTGAAATCATTGACATACAAAGTGATTTTCTTTGAATGAAGGTTTTGAATCTGATTTATTGCCATGTGAAGCAACTCGGCCGAATAGCCTTTTCCGCGCAAATCTGGATGCAACCAAACCCCTTGCAGCTGGCACGCATCGTTGTATTTCGAACCAACATCCACTTTGAACAAAACTCGGCCGTCTGGTGCAAACCAACCATAAGAACTGTTTGAGGTTATTTGGGAACGGACTCTTTGACGATATTCCACCAAATCATTCGGAGCCAAACCTACTTCACCAGTAAACATTTCAATTGATGCCAATGTATACGCATCAAGATCTGAAGTGTTTGCTAAACGCACTTTTGAATCATGATGCTGCGGTAAAACTTCATCTAAAACAAAAAGCTTTTGGGTTTCACGAATCAGCCTTGGTCTTGGAAGGGCACTTTCGAGGTTTTTCCATAATTTTTCGACATCTGATTTTGCACCCACAATAGATGCAAACCTAAGACTCAACTGCGTTAGAAATTTACCAAATTCTGTGGCGGCATTTTCAGTTAAGTTAAAGGGTACCAAGTTAGGTCCATACAAAACTCCCCCAACTAATTCTCCATCTTCAAAATATCCCAGAATCGAAGAACTAGATTTACGAGATAGGACTTCATGGCTACGCGATGCCACAAAAAGATGAGTTTTTAAGTCACTTGCTAAATTAGAAAGTAAGTCAGTTAAATCACTCGAATCTAACTCTCGAATTTCACAAAACATAAATTATGAAATTGTGACAACCGGTGAGCCAGAATCGCCTTCCATTGATTCAGCAAGTTTCATTGCTTCTTCAATCAAGGTTTCAACAATTTCAGATTCAGGAACAGTCTTGATTACTTGACCCTTTACGAAAATTTGGCCTTTACCGTTACCGCTTGCTACACCCAAGTCTGCTTCGCGAGCTTCACCAGGTCCATTAACAACACAGCCCATAACTGCCACTCGAAGTGGAACTTCCATGCCTTCAAGTCCAGCTGTAACTTCATTAGCAAGTTTGTAGACATCGACTTGGGCGCGACCACATGAAGGACAAGAAACAATTTCCAATCCACGTCGGCGCAGATTTAACGACTCGAGAATTTGCAAGCCAACTTTCACTTCTTCGACTGGTGGGGCAGAAAGCGAAACTCGAATGGTGTCGCCAATGCCTCTTGACAGTAGTGCACCAAATGCCACCGCAGATTTGATTGTTCCTTGGAATGCAGGTCCAGCTTCAGTAACACCTAGGTGAAGTGGATAGTCGCATTGTTCAGCAAGCATTTCGTATGCCCGAACCATTACAACTGGGTCATGGTGTTTTACTGAAATCTTGATGTCACGAAAATCATGCTCTTCAAACAGGCTGGCTTCCCAAAGTGCAGATTCAACTAGCGCCTCTGGTGTTGCCTTGCCGTACTTTTGCAAAAGTCTTGGATCGAGAGACCCGGCATTCACACCAATTCGAATTGGAGTTCCATGATCTTTTGCCGCTTTAGCAATTTCTTTTACTTTGTCATCAAACTGCTTGATGTTGCCAGGATTAACTCGAACTCCAGCGCAGCCAGCTTCTATAGCTGCAAACACATATTTCGGCTGGAAGTGAATGTCTGCAATAACCGGAATTCCCGACTTCTTCGCAATCTGTGGCAGCGCATCAGCATCATCTTGGCTTGGCACCGCAACGCGAACTACCTGACAACCAGAGGCAGTTAGTTCTGCAATTTGTTGCAAAGTTGAATTTACATCTGAGGTCAAAGTTGTTGCCATTGATTGGACACTGATTGGCGCATCTCCACCAACCGCAACTGGGTGGGTGTGGTGCTTTAGGACAATCTGGCGGGTCTTGCGTCTTGGAGAGATGACAGGAGCTGGCATTTCTGGCATTGGCAATGAAGTCATGGCGTAAGGCTAACTATTAAGGCTAATTGGTGCGATGGTATCGGCCACAATCACGATTAAACCTGTGGCTAGTAGCAACAAACTGACCAGATATGTGACGGGCAACATACGGGCTATATCAACTGGCCCTGGGTCTGGCCTGCCCCGCAATTTTGCAAAACGTCTGCGCAAACTTTCGAAAATTGCCCCCGCGACATGTCCACCGTCAAGGGGTAAGAAAGGTAGAAGATTGAATAGAAATAAGAACAGGTTGAGTGATGCAGCCATTCCAACAATCTGCTGAACTTTGGCCCGAAGAGATTGGTCGCTTGCTGCAATTTCACCGCTGAGCCTCGTAACTCCCACTACAGATATTGGACCATTCGGATCGCGCTCTTTGCCTGTAGCTAATCGATACGCCAAGTCATACACCCGAACCGGAAATGACATCAGAGATTCAATTGTTGAGGTCGTGAAATCCCACATGTACTTTGGTACTTGCGTAACTGGCAAGGTTTGCCAAGAAAATTCCGGGGACAGGCCCACAAAAGGTCTAGTTAAAAATTTACCGGTTTCATTTCCCTCAGCATCAACTTCGGGATAGCGAAGTTCTGCAAGTGCAGTGTTGATTGTAAGCGTTTGATTTGCACGGATTATTTTTATTTGAATTTGATCATTGACTTCAAACTTTGAAAGAGCTTGCGAAAAATCTGCCCACTCATTTACTTGAACCCCAGCAAATTCAACAATTTTGTCACCGGGTTTTAGTTCAGATTGACTTGCCGGAGTTGCAACCGAGTCTTTGCAAATTCCGTTAGTTTTAAGTCCATTCGGATTAGATTCACTTGGAACACATTGAATTACTTCGCCAATGGTTGAAGTCGGACTTTGAAAACCAACTACCGACAACACGACTGTGAACATAATTACAGATAGAAATAAATTCATAACTGGACCACCAGTCATGATTACCAAACGTTTTGGCACGCTCAATTTTGTAAAAGTTCTAGATTCATCTGCCAAAGTGATTTCATTTGCAGCCTCGGCTCGAGCCGATTCGATAGCTGAAGAGAAAAATCCAACGTCAGGTTTTCCGCTAGGACGAGCTGGAAGATACATTCCAATCATTCGAATAAATCCACCAACGGGAAGTAACCGAAGCCGAAAACTGGTCTCGCCAAAATTTCGTGAAAACAAAGTTGGACCGAAGCCAATTGCGAATTCACTGACTTTAACCCCAAATTTCTTCGCGGGAATAAAGTGTCCGAATTCATGAAGTCCAATAGATGCGCCTACTAGCCCTAGAAAAATCACAATCCCAAGAATCTCGAGCACATTCGGCCTTTCGTTTCGATAGTCCCAACCATAGCGAACTTCATTGACGCGTGCTTACCTTTGAAACAAACGCTAGGTGGCTTTACGCTCCGTCTTATGAAAAATCATGTAATGGGTGGGCCATCGCTAACCCAAAAACGAAACATTGTTACCGAAATTCCTGGACCCAAGTCCAAAGAACTAATGGCCCGCAGAAATAGCGCAGTATCGACAGGTGTCAGCTCGACTCTGCCGGTTTACGTGCAGGCAGCTGGTGATGGCGTGATTCTGGACGTTGATGGCAATACTTTTATCGATCTTGGCGCTGGTATTGCGGTTGTCAATGTTGGAAATAGTGCACCTCATGTTGTTAGCGAAGTTCAAGATCAGGTTGCAGCATTCACTCACACATGTTTCATGATTGCGCCTTACGAAGGTTATGTAGAAGTATGTGAAGAACTGAATGCATTGACCCCAGGAAAGTTTGCTAAGAAATCAGCTTTGTTCAATAGTGGCGCCGAAGCGGTAGAAAATGCTGTGAAGATAGCCAGGTCTTACACAAAGCGAGATGCAATCGTGGTTTTTGAACATGGATACCACGGTAGAACAAATATGACGATGGCAATGACTGCTAAAAGTATGCCTTATAAAAATGGCTTTGGACCTTTTGCTGGTGAGGTTTATCGAGTGCCAGTTGCCTATCCATTTCGCGATAGTCGATCTGGTTTAGAAGTAGCTGCTGCTGCAATTTTGAAAATTGAAAAAGAAGTTGGCGCTGACAATGTGGCAGCGATTGTCATTGAACCAATTCAAGGCGAAGGTGGATTCATTGCACCTACGCTTGGCTTCCTGCCTGCAATTCGCGAGTTTGCAAAAAAGAATGGCATCGTATTTGTTTCCGATGAAATCCAAACTGGTTTTTGTCGCACAGGACAATGGTTTGCATCTGAACATGAAAACATCGAACCAGATTTAATTACCACAGCAAAAGGAATTGCCGGCGGCCTTCCGCTAGCGGCAGTAACTGGTCGGGCTGAAATTATGGACGCAGTGCATCCAAGTGGATTAGGTGGAACCTACGGTGGAAACCCAGTCGCCTGTGCTGCAGCAATTGGTGCAATTCGCACGATGAAAGAAAAGAACCTAAATGCCCGTGCACTTGAAATTGAAAAACTAATGATCACGCGCTTAGAGCAAATGAAAGAAAAGTTCAACGTGATTGGTGACATCCGTGGTCGGGGCGCCATGATTGCAATCGAAATGGTGAAGGCGGGTTCGATGGAACCAAATGCCGAAGTTACAGGTTTAGTTGCAAAGGGTTGCCACGGTGAAGGTGTTCTTGTACTAACCGCTGGAACCTATGGAAACGTGATTAGATTCCTGCCGCCGCTGACCATGAGCGATGAACTAATTTTGGAAGCACTTGATGTAGTTGAAGCGCAATTTGCAAAAGCACTAATAGCGTAAGTTATCTTCCGTCAAGAAGCGGCTGATTTGGATTCCAAGTCTGGCCGCTTTTTGCATCTTTGGCCTTTCGGGAAAGTGCAGAGACAGCTTCGAGCACAATTCGATTAGCAAGCAAAACCGTGATGTCAGCATGGTCATAACCAGGTGCCACTTCAACGATATCCATTCCAACAATAGGAACTTCATAACAAATCTTTCGAACTGCATCGAGCACTTGACGTGAAGTTAGACCACCAGGCTCTGGTGTACCAGTTCCTGGAGCATGGCCCGGGTCTACGACATCAACATCGACTGATAAGAAAATGGCATCGCAATCTGTCATCGCGTGTTTAATAGCTTCGTCAAGACAAACTTCAAAACCACGCGCTGTAATTTCAGTCATTTCATAACTGCGCATTTTTTGGTCGCTCATCCACTTTAAAGTTTCTGGCTCTGGCCAATATCCGCGCAAACCAATTTGAATAAACCGATCTCCACGACATGCGCCTGATTCGATTAGCTGTCGCATTGGATGGCCGTGGCCGATTAATGAGCCAAAAGTGATGTCACCAGTGTCCGCGTGGGCATCGAAATGAATAACTCCAATTTTGCCCCAGCCTCGGGCCTTAGCAACACCAGTTACATCTGGCCAAGTGATTGTGTGGTCACCTCCCAGCACGATTGGAATTGCATTTGCTGATGAGATTTTTTCAATTACTTTTTCAAGAGATTCACAGGCTGTTTTTGCATCACCTGAAAACATCTCGACATCACCCATGTCTACGACTTTTAAGTCCTTCAAGCCATCGGTTCGCATTGCAAGCGAAGGGCGAGAGCCATCATGAGGCAGATAGTCAGTTCCACGAATTGCGCTTGGACCGAATCTTGCTCCAGCTCTAAAGCTGGTTCCACCATCAAAAGGTGCACCCACGATTACTACGTCAGCTTGTTCTAGAGCTTTTTGATCATCGATATCAATCGCTGGAATTCCAAGAAAAGTAATGTCTGGCCCAAACTGTGCACCGTATCTAGTCATGCGCGAAATCTATCGCTTTTGACGAGCTCGACCGACCGCCTGCGCAATTAAAACCATTGCGAGTGAGCCGACAAACATGATTGTTCCAATCACGTTCACCTGTGCCGGGATTCCGCGTTGAGCGGCTCCCCACACGTACATTGGGAATGTAACTGTGGTTCCACTGTTGAAACTCGTGATGATGTAGTCATCAAATGAAAGCGAGAAGGACAAAAGCGCAGCTGCTGCGATGCCAGGCGCAACTAGTGGCAGAGTCACATATCTAAACGTTGCTTTTTCATCTGCGTATAGGTCTTGAGCAGCCTCTTCAAGCCTTGGATCCATACCTTGTAGTCGGGCTTTCACAGTGACCACAACGAATGAGATACAGAACATGGTGTGTGCAATAAAAATTGTCACGGGACCAAGCGGCAAACCAATTGTGATGAAAAGAGCCAATAAGGAAGCGCCCAAAACAACTTCTGGCGTAGCCATTGGTAGGAAAATTAAGAGGTTTGTAGTTGAACGACCATGAAAACGATGTCGTACAAGTGCGAACGAAATCAGGGTGCCTAATATTGTTGCAAGCACTGTTGAAGCTACACCAATTTGCAAAGATGTTGTCAATGATGCACAAATATTTTGATCGCGACAGATGTTTGTCCACGCATCTAGGGAGAATTCATTCCAAGTGCTGTTTTGCCGACCCTCAGGTTTGTTGAATGAGAAGAGGCCAACCACAATTATTGGAGCGAATAAATACACAAGAGCAGCTATGCCGTAAAAAACAATTAGGTGATCACGCACCCAAAAATTAACTCGGTGCGACAAGGATGGCCGAGAAACTGCAGTTGTCATAGAAGTTCCTCAGTTCCAGCCTTGCGGACATAGCCAACTACCAGAACCAGAATTAGCGCTAGCAAAATAAACGACAGAGCGGCAGCGGTTGGATAGTCTCGCATCTCAACAAATCTCGTTTGAATCGTGTAGCCAATCATCTTGTCGTTTGGTCCACCCAGTAACTCAGCGTTTATGTAGTCACCAGCTGCGGGAATGAAAGTCAAAAGAGTTCCGGCTACTACACCTGGCATTGACAGCGGGACTGTGACTTTGCGAAATCCAGTAAAAGGTTTTGCATACAAATCATTTGCTGCTTCAATCAATCGTGGATCGATACGATCTAATGAAGAATAAAGTGGCAATGTCATAAACGGCAAGAAGTTGTAGGTCAGACCTGCAACAACGGCAATTGGTGTTGCAAGCAACCTGCCTTCGGGCAAAATTCCTAAACCCGCAATCGTTTGGGTGATAAAGCCATCGTCGGTCAAAATAGTTTGCCAAGCAAAAGTTCGAATTAAGAACGATGCAAAAAATGGAGCAACCACTAAAACCAACAAGAAGTTTTTCCATTTCCCACTCTTGAACGCAATGAAATACGCAAGTGGGTAAGCAATTACTAAAGCTAGAACTGTCGCAATTCCTGCATACTTAAACGATAGAAGATATTTTTCGCTATAAGTTGTGATTGCGTTTGTGTAGTTAGCAAATTGAACCGCCGGTGCAAACTCATCAATCCCAACTCTTTGCATAAGTGAGGTTGAAAGTAGAGAAAAAAGCGGAATAATGAAAAAGACTCCGAGCCATGCCAAGCCAGGAAAAAGCAAAATGTATGGCGTAATTTTTCGACCACGAACTTTCGGAGTCGTGGTGGCTCCAGCGGATTTTTGCGAAAGGATGGCGACCATTTTTATTCGCCGTCTAGATCCAAGTCAGGATCGAGTTGCTCGATACCTGCTTCCAAATCTTCGCCGCCATCAAGTCCAAAAGTATTATCGATTTCGAAAGCAACTTTGACATTTTCGCCAACCACGACGCGTTTTTCAACATCGAGATTTTGCTCGAAACAACTGATGGTTCTTCCCCACTCAGATTCAATTGTGTACTGAATAGAAACACCAGTGAATGCCACGTCAATCACGGTTCCTCGAACAAAGTTTTCAACTTCATGTCCGGCGCTAGAAACCACCCACATTTTTTCAGGTCTTACACCCACGACGATTTTTCCAACATGGTCGGTGGCGCGACTCTTAAGTACTCTCACCTGTCCACCAGGAACATCCACAATTAAGTTTTCACCATCATCGCCATTTACTCTGCCTTCAACCATGTTGCTTTGGCCAAGGAAGTTTGCAACGAATGCAGTTTTTGGTAATTCATACATTGATTCTGGTGCGCCCATTTGTTCTATAACACCTTGATTCATAACTGCAATCGTGTCAGCCATGGTCATGGCTTCTTCTTGATCGTGAGTTACGTGAACAAAGGTAGTTCCAACTTCAGATTGAATTCGTTTGAGTTCAATCTGCATCTGTCGACGCAGTTTTAGATCCAAAGCGCCAAGTGGTTCATCGAGTAAAAGCACATCTGGGTTATTCACCAATGCGCGGGCTACTGCCACGCGCTGTTGCTGGCCTCCAGATAGTTGACCCGGCTTTCGCCCAGCCAGGTGTGATAACTCAATAAGTTCAAGCACATTGTTGACGCGAGATTCAACTTCATTGCCTTTGATGCCTTTACGGCGTAAACCGAACGCTACATTCTCGAAAATATCTAAATGTGGAAATA
>JBEBBT010000145.1:0-3178 GCA_041158245.1 Actinomycetota bacterium
AAAATCATGTTATTGGAATCGTTCATCAGAAATTTATTGATCAAGAAGCATTTGAACTTGAAAAAAAGATAACAAATTTTGCTCAACGTACCAATGCTTCTCAGTGGATAAATTACAACGAAGAAATTGCTCATAACCCAAAAATTGACCCGTCTTTTCTTCACGGTCAATGGGTAGCCATCGATGATTCAGGTGGAATTTACGGTGTCCTTCATCGTTCCGACATTTCAGCCAAATTGAGTGCAAATGAGTAATTTTCAAATAGGTGATCGGGTCCAACTAACTGACGTTAAAGGGAATAAGAGCACAATTGTTTTATCCCCAGGGAAAGAATTTCACACCCACAAAGGCGCAATCGCACACGATGAAATTATTGGACTGCCGGAAGGAACCATTGTTTCATCAACATCTGGAAACCAGTACATGGCAATGCGCCCACTTCTGCTTGACCACATTCTGTCAATGCCAAGAGGTGCAGCTGTAATTTATCCACGCGATTCAGCCTCAATAATTGTCGAAGCTGACATTTTCCCAGGCGCTACAGTCGTAGAAGCCGGGGTCGGTAGTGGCGGCTTGAGTAGTTACTTGCTCAGAGCGATTGGCCCTTCCGGGAATCTCATTTCTTTCGAGAGGCGAGATGATTTCGCTCAAACCGCTTTGAAGAATGTCGCTTCATATATGGGGCAAACCCCAGAGAATTGGCAGGTCAGAGTTGGAGATCTTCAGCAAGAAGGATTCGCAGATGATCTTTTTGGAAGGGTAGATCGAATCGTTCTAGACATGCTTGCCCCTTGGGAATGTCTCAAAGTTTCACATTCGCTTTTAAAGCCCGGAGGCGTTTTATGTATTTATGTTGCCACTACAACTCAAATGTCACGCACGGCTGAGACTTTGAAGTTGCTTGAATCATGGACGACTGTCAGGGCTTACGAACTGCTTACAAGAGGCTGGCATCTTGAAGGACTCTCTGTCCGGCCAGAACATCGAATGGTCGGGCACACAGGGTTTTTACTAACAACGCGACGAATGGCTGATGGAAATAAGCCTTTAGTAAAAAGGTCCAAGCCGGCGCACGGAGCGTATGGAGAAGACTGGACACCGCCCGAAATTGTCTAAACCAAATCAATCCAAAGATAGAATTTCTACGAGCAAAGGATAAAAATGGAAAAGCCGGAAATTGATTTTCGTCCAGAACCCGCACCCAGCGAGTTAGTGATCAAAGACCTGATTGTTGGAACCGGAGCAGAAGCTGTAGCTGGTGGCAAAGTAACCGTGCATTATGTTGGAGTTAGTTACGAAACCGGTGAGCAATTTGATGCCTCATGGGACCGAGGAGAACCAGCAACTTTTCCACTTAATGGCTTAATTAAAGCTTGGCAAGATGGCATTCCCGGAATGAAAGTTGGTGGAAGGCGCGAATTGGTATGTCCACCAGAAACTGCATATGGCAAAACAGGTGGCCACCGTCTAAGCGGTCAAACTTTGATTTTCGTTATTGACTTACTCCAGGTTGTTTAATGTCGGAAGTCGAAACATACGAAGATTTTCCGCCACTTGGAGATGACCAAGTAACAGAGCGGTTAATAAATCTCGTAATGCTTTTGACTAGCAGTAGGTTTGGTTTTACAAAAGCCGGGATTGCGCAACGAGTGCCCGGTTATTCTGATAATGCCGCAGCTATGGAAAGAATGTTTGAGCGAGATAAACGAATACTTGCGGTAAACAACATCGTTCTGTCCGAACCATCTGATGATGACGACTACCGTTACAAAATCTCATTAAGCTCGGCAACATTGCCGGAAATGAGTTTCTCTAAACAAGAGCAGGAAATCCTGCGAGCAGCTGTTCTAGCTTGGGAAAACACATCTCAACGTGCTGATGCGGTCTTACTGAAAACAAAACTTGAAACAATTGGCATTAACAGCGAATTTAGTCGAAAAATAGCTACCTTTGATTTACCGTTAGATTTGGAAACCGTTTTTGCAGCACTTTCCCAAAAAAGAATTCTAAATTTTCAATATCGTCGTCCCGAACAAACAGACACTACAAAACGCGAACTTGAAATTTGGGGAGTTGCAGTTCGAAATGGGTCTTGGTTCATCTATGGAAATGATCGAATTCGAAACGCAGTCAGAGTTTTCAATCTTTATCGAGTAGTTGGTGGTTTCTCTATTAGCGGAGAAGCAAATTCCTATGAACCGCAGGAAGTTGATCTAGTAGAGCTACTTGATCCCAAAAATCGCGACGAAGTTAAGTATGTAGCAAATATCAAATTGGCCTCTGGCAAAGGTGAATACTGGCGAGACCTTGCAGGTATTGATGAATCAAATTCAGATGAGTTAACTATCGAACTCGAACTATCTAAACCCTCGGAACAAATACCCCGACTTGCTGCAGATTCGCCTGGAGTAGTGGTAGTCGGACCAAAAGAATTAGTTGAGATTGTCTCGAATCTAGTTTGGGGCGAAAATGAATAGATTCGAAAGACTTTTGGTAATGGTTCCTTGGTTATTGAAACACCCTGGTATTTCCCATGAAGAAGCAGCAGACCACTTCGCAATTACGAAGGATCAGTTAGTTCAAGACTTAATGCTCTTAACTGTTACAGGCGTGGGGCAGTACGCAAACGAACAATTCGATCTTGACTACAGTGATGGTCGAATATATGTCGTGGACCAATTAGGACTGGACAAGCCATTCACTTTCGATTCCACTGAAGCAGCATGTTTACTTTTAGGTTTAGATTCCTTAGCCAATCTTCCAACTGAAGTAAGTGGCTTTACGCAATCAGATATTCTCGCGGTGAGAGATCGAATTTCTCAATCTGTACCAATTAATTCAGGGGTTAATGCAGTCAATGCGGATGAAGGGACTGATCAAGTCCTAGCGGAAATAGCGAGAGCCATTTCCGAAGGTCTGAAAATTACTTTTAACTATTGGAATGACTCACGTGATGATGTCACTCAGAGAGTAGTCTCTCCACTGCGAATCTCTACAGTGAACCAGCATTCAAGATTCGACGGATACGAAATTGGTAGAGGCTGGAGAACGTTTAGAGTTGAACACATTGACACTCTTTTAGTCACTACTGAGCCGGTTGATTTTGCAAACGAAAGTTTTGAACCTATGAAGACTTTCGAAGTGGATATTGAAGTACCTACAAAGATGCATCATCTTC
>JBEBBT010000146.1:0-5186 GCA_041158245.1 Actinomycetota bacterium
GCGAGCTGAGTCAATATCGCTAATTCCACCACCAACACTGACAACCACGCCATTTGATTGTGGTGCTTGCGCTTTTGTGACAACTACAGGCTTTTGTGCCTCTACCAAGACTTCGAGTGCACCTTGAAAAGCTTCTTTTACAAATCCGGTCTCGCCACTCGACAAAACATCAGTGACGATTGCACAACCTGCCAATGCTGCTTCTTTAGCGGCTTTGTCTTTTTCTTCAAACGCAAATACTTTAACGCCATCAGATTGTGCAATTTGAGTTTCGGATACTTCACTAGCGGTTCTCCACTGAGAAACCTGGTCCAAAATCAATTTCGCCAGTTCTTGAGCATTGCCCGTTTTACGTTCACTAGTTTTTGAATTCGCCTTCAATGTTTGCGAAACGACTTTTACCTTGGGCGCGATTCCATCTAGATTTAAGTCATTCAATGAAACAACAGTCACAGGTTTATTTTTCGAAGCCGCAATTCCTTTGAAATTTGGTAACCGCGGAGAATTTAGATTTGAAGAGACTGAAACAATGGTTGGTTTCTTCAAATTCAAAACCTGATCTAATTCAAACTCATTTTCAACCTTGACATATTCCCATTTCAAAAGCCCGGCGACAAATGCGGGAACAACAGCATTTTCGCCATCACTTGAAAAGCTGCCAGCAAAAACCAAGTCAGCGTTTACGCTTGCAACTGCTTTCGAAAGAACATTGGCAGTTACCCAAATATCTGCGCCGCTGAGATTTTCATCAGTTATATGCAGGGCCTCGTCTATTCCCATGGCGAGTGCACGCTTTGTTGATTGTTCTACCCCAGATGGCCCCATTGAAATCAAAATTGTTTGATTTTCGGTGCCATCACAAATCCTTAGGGCTGCCTCAACCGCGTGAAGGTCGGCTGGGTTTAAAACGGGATCGGTGAGTGAGCGCTCAAGATTGAAATTCTCAGAATTTAACGTAAGGCGAGAATCTGCACTTGGCACCTGTTTAACCAAGACTGCAATTTTCACCATTCACCTCGTCCATTCTCGAGCACAATGGCTCCAACACTGTGAGTATTCTCTCAGCGATTTACCCCAATTGCTCACCCTATAGTCAGCCCTTAAGCGTAAATCGAGCCTCGGGCAGGTAAATTGCCGTCTGATTTTGTGCCTAATTACTCATACTAAGGGGTTCGAGAGAACATGACCGCTCTGCCGAGTCAAAACTATGCCTTAGTCAGTAACAAACTCGATCCACTCGGCGTGACCCTAGTAGACGGCGGGGTAAATGTTGCACTCTTCGCTGACCATGCATCCGCCGTGGATTTTTGTATTCGAAATGCTGACGGCTCCGAAACCCGCTGGCGCCTGCCAGACAAAGCCCGTGGGATTTGGCATGGATTTGTGCCTGGCGTAGAAGCAGGTGCTCGATACGGTTTTCGCGTTCATGGCGAATGGAACCCCAAAGAAGGTCACCGCCATAATCCGAATAAGTTCTTAATCGATCCATACGCAAAAGCCATTGATGGAAATTGGGTTTTGCATGAAGCAGTCTTTGGCTACAAGCAAGATGTGACAAAACCTGCAAACGAGTCAATCATCGATACCCGCGACTCTGCACCGTTTATGCCATGTGGAATTGTTGTGAAAGATGACTTCGACTGGACTGGTGATGTAAAGCCAGATACGCGATGGCATAAGACAGTTATTTACGAAGCTCACGTCAAAGGTATGACGATGCAACACCCTGATGTTCCCGAACATCTTCGGGGCACCTACGCAGGCCTGGCTCATGAATCAATCATCAATCACTTGCACTCTATTGGTGTAACTGCAATTGAACTTTTGCCGATTCATCAAATTGGTCACGAAGAACATTTGGTTCGCATGGGAATGACCAATTACTGGGGTTACAACACACTTGGATTTTTCGCTCCGCATCACGCTTATTCTTCAAGTGGCCATCGTGGTGAACAAATTAATGAATTTAAGCAAATGGTAAAAACTTTTCATCAAAACGGAATCGAAGTCTTGCTTGATGTGGTTTATAACCATACTTGTGAAGGTGGACCAATGGGTCCGATGATGAGCTTTAAAGGCATTGACAACGCTTCGTACTACAGATTGGTTGACGAAGATCCGCAGCACTACTTTGACACAACTGGATGCAGCAACACTTTAAACACCTATCACCCACAAGTAATGCAGTTGGTTCTCGATTCATTGCGGTATTGGGTTAGCGAAATGCATGTTGATGGTTTCCGATTCGATTTAGCTCCAAGCCTCGCTCGAATAAATCATGATGTTGATCTAAATGGCCCATTAATGCAAGCAATTGCACAAGACCCAGTCCTTCGTAATGTGAAACTGATTTCTGAACCTTGGGATTTGGGTGAAGGCGGCTATCAGGTTGGAAACTATCCGAGAATCTGGAGCGAATGGAATGACCGGTTCCGCGATACAGCAAGAGATTATTGGCGTGGGCTTGCGCCAGGAGTTTCAGAACTTGCATCGCGAATGTCTGGCTCTTCTGATTTATTTGTAGACGAAGATCGCCGACCGCGTGCATCTATCAATTTCATAACTGCTCATGATGGATTTACCTTAAGAGATTTGGTTTCGTACAACCAAAAACACAATGAGGCCAATCGTGAGGGCAATCGAGATGGTAACGACCACAATCGTTCTTGGAATCATGGTGTTGAAGGTGAAACCACAGACGCCGCAATTAATCAATTACGTCTCCAACAACAACGCAACATGATGTTGATGCTGACATTGGCAAGTGGTGTACCAATGTTCACAGCTGGAGATGAACATGGGCGAACTCAAGGTGGAAACAACAATGCATACTGCCAAGACACTCCAATTTCGTGGGTGGATTGGAAAATTGAAGGCGACAGAGCAGATCTTTTATCTACTGTTCAAAACTTGATGCATTTGCGTAAAGAACATCCAGCATTTCATCACCGCAATTACCGCTGGGGATCTCCAACAATTATTGGAGGCCCTAAAGACATGGCTTGGTTTGCTAAATCGGGTCACGAACTTACGGCTGATGAATGGTTGGACACCGAACTCAAAACTCTGGGAATGTTTATCAATCAAAGCACACAAAATGGTGATGAATCTTCAACCTGCTCATTTTTAGTAATCATGCATTCAGGTAGTGAAAGTGTTGAATTCACACTTCCAGATTCCGCTTGGGCATCCGAATGGCATATCGAAATTGACACCACATTGCCTGGCGCCAAATCTCCTGATCTCAAAATGCAACCAGGGCAAACCTTGCGAGTGTTCGCCCGGTCTGCCCTGGTATTACGCGCTTCTCACGCGTAGAGTTTTTATTACTTAAGTGACGCTTGCAAGCCGAGTTCGGCAAAGTTCGCCAAACCTGCATGTTTTGGCACAACTCGAACGTTGTAACCAAATGCACCAGCATTTTTCAATTCAACATTAACAGTGAAGCGCCAACGTGAACCGTCATACTGATCAACTGGAGTTAGCTCAACCACAGATGAATCAACGATGCGATCATTGCTATCCGCGCGACCATGCACTAGCTCCACTGCAACTTCCTGTGGATTTAGTCCAGCAAGATTTACAAATGCGTTAAGTGTGATTACGTCACCGCGTTGTGGTGAATCTGGAATGTTTTCAGCTTCAATATGTTCAACACTGACGCCAGACCAGATGTTGCGAATGCGTGCTTTCCAAGCTGCAAGTTCCTTTGCCAGACGTGCATTGTCAGCATTGACTTGACGGCTTGCAACCGCAGCTGGTGTGTACAAATTATTTACATAATCTTGCACCATTCGAGTTGCTAGAACTTTTGGTCCCAATGTTGAAAGCGTGTGCTTAACAAGTTCCAACCAACGAGTTGGAAGTTTGTTGGCATCTACATCGTAGAAAACTGGCTTTACATTCTTTTCAATCAAGTTGTAAAGCGCATTCGCTTCAATGTCGTCACGGCGATCTGCATCCATTACGCCGTCAGCGGTTGGAATAGCCCAGCCGTTTTTACCGTCAAACCATTCATCCCACCAACCATCAAGAATTGAAAGGTTTAGTGCACCATTTAGTGCAGCCTTCATTCCGGATGTACCGCAGGCTTCAAGTGGACGAAGTGGGTTGTTCAACCAAACATCGCAACCTGGGTATAGCCATGAAGCCAATCCCATGTCGTAGTCAGGCAAAAACACAATGCGATGACGTACTTCTGGATCGTCAGTAAAGCGAACCAAAGTTTGAATCAACTTCTTTCCGCCTTCATCAGCAGGATGCGATTTACCGGCAATTACAAGTTGAACTGGACGTACTGGATCCAAAAGAATTTTCTTGAGTCGTTCTGGATCGCTCAACATCAAAGTCAAACGCTTGTATGAAGGTACGCGTCGAGCAAAACCAATTGTCAAGACATCTGGATCAAGAACCGAATCAATCCAATCAAGTTCAGCTGGACTTGCACCGCGGTTGATCCAAGATTCACGCAATCGGGCGCGAGCTTTTTCAACCAAGCGAACTCTTAGTTCACGCTTTACCGCCCAGAAAGTTGCATCTGGTGTATTTGCAATTGCTTGCCAACCTTCAGGTCCATCAGTGCTTACACCGTTTGAAAGCGCAAGAACTTCTGGTGCTACCCAAGTACCGGCGTGCACACCATTTGTAACAGAAGTGATTGGAACATCATCTTGATCGAATGAAGGCCAAAGTCCGCCAAACATTCCGCGGCTGACATCACCATGCAAAAGGCTTACACCATTTGCACGTGCACCTAGTCGAAGACCAAAAACCGCCATGTTGAAGATTTGTGGATCTCCGCCAGCAAAGTCTTCAGTTCCAAGTGCAATGATGCGATCAACTGGAACGCCGTCAGCTGCATTGTCGCCGCCAAAGAATTTGTAAATCAATTCCTTGCTAAAACGGTCAATACCGGCTGGCACTGGAGTGTGAGTTGTAAATACAGTTCCTGAACGAACTGCTTCAAGTGCAGAATCGAAATCCATACCCTTTTCAGTTAATTCAAGAATGCGTTCAATACCAAGGAAACCTGCGTGACCTTCATTGCAGTGGTAAACCTCAGGTTCTGGAGCTCCAGTGATTCGAGACCAAATGCGTAGGGCGCGAACACCACCAATACCAAGCAATACTTCTTGCAACAAACGGTGATCATGTCCACCACCGTAAAGGCGGTCAGTTACATCCCG
>JBEBBT010000147.1:0-4230 GCA_041158245.1 Actinomycetota bacterium
ACCACCTGTTATGAATACGCGCATAGGTAAACCTTATTTCACAATCGATTTATATAGTTCAATGTGGGCGTTAATCATGCGGTCTACCGAGAACAAAGTTTGTGCTCGTGCAATCGCTAGATGGCCCATCTCTTCGCGTTTGGCTTTATCCAGAATCAATGATTCGACAGCAGATGCGATAGATCCTGCATTCTTATTGGTAACAATCCCGGTTTCATGGTTAAGGATTACCTCGGAAACAGAGCCCACATCTGTGGCTACAACTGGCTTACCTGCTAATTGAGCTTCGATTAGGGCTACTGGCATGCCCTCATTTTCACTTGTCGAGAGAATTATGTCTGAAGCCCCAAAGAGGTCGGCAGCATTTGCCCACCCGATAACACTAACGTTTGCGGGGGCACTAGCTTTCACATCTTCAAGTAGGTCTCCTCCACCTGCCATGATGAAGTGGGTCCCAGGGATATTTTTTGCAACTTCAATAGCAGTCATAGGGTTTTTCACCCCAGTTACTCTGGCAATCCAGCCAACGATTGGTGCCCTGATACCTTGTAAATTCAAGTTCTCAAGAGCTTGTTCTCTTGGTCTCACATCTACTGCAACAACTCCGGGTGGAATATTTATAAATTGTGAGGGTTGACCGATTTTTTGTTCTTCCAGTTCGGCTCCAACTCGGCGACCGACGGTGACAAGTTTTGCAGATTTCTTTGCAAGCATTCTTTCAACTTCGATAATCACCTTTGATTTCAAACCAGAAAATTCTGGATCATCCAACAAGTGGCCATGAAAGGTGTGAATGACCGGAACCGATTGTTTCTTCATGCGGACTACATATCCAGCTTTAAATGTGTGGGTGTGAATGATGTCTGGTTTTACTTCGGCGATGATCTTGTCTAATTGCTTGCCCGCCAAGTGATCTTTGATCGGTCGTATGGATCGTCCCATTGAAGGAATTCGAATCAAATCAATTGATTGTGCAGATGGATCTTCGACCTCAGCACCTTGAACAAAACCAGTTGCAACAAAGGTTTCAATACCGTGCTTGGGTAATTCATTTGCAAGTTGTGTGATGTAACGCGCCGTACCACCAACATTTAGCCGTGCGATTACATGCAAAACACGCATTGCTAGTTTGCTTCGTAAGCGGCAACAACCTCTTCCGGGTTGCCAATCATCTTCACATGGCCGTTTTCTAACCAGATTGCACGTGTCGCCAAAGTCTTAACAGCTTTCATATCGTGTGAAACTAAAACTACGGCAGCTCCGCTATCAATCAGTTCATGCATTCGAGCCTTTGACTTTTCTTGGAAGTCAGAATCGCCGACTGAAAGTACTTCATCAACTAAGAGCACCTCAGTTTGCTCATCAGTAGCGGTGGCGAAAGCCAAGCGAGCCACCATTCCCGATGAGAACGTACGCAGAGGAAAGTCCATATGGTCTGAAACTCCAGCCCACTCGCCAATTGCAGGAGTGCGATCCTTTACATGCTTAATATCGCGGCCCATCAGTGCGGAATAGAAGAGAACATTCTCAGCACCGGTCATTTCAGAGTGGAAACCAGCTCCTAGTTCAATCATCGGTGCGATCTTGCCATCAACCTTTGATGTGCCTTTGGTTGGGGGCAGAACGCCTGCAAGAACTTTCAGTAGAGTTGATTTACCTGCGCCATTGCGACCAAGAATCGCAACCACTTCGCCCTTATCAACGGTGAAAGAGATGTCATGGATTGCAACATAATCAATCACACGGGCCTTACCCTTAATTGCATCCCGGAATAGTTCCTTGAGCGAGCTCGATTTGTTCATCAAAACGCGATAGGTCACATTTAAATTCTTAACTTCAATAACTGGCATTAGAGCATCGCCACCGTTCTTGGCCAGTACTTCTTGAAGACGTATGTACCAAAAAAGATTGAAAAAACACTTGTAAGAATCATAAATATCCAGTCGAGCGGAGTAGCAATTGCGTTTCCTGAAAATGCCCAGCGAAAAATGTCTAAGTAACTAGTCAAAGGGTTGAATTGTAGAACTCTTTGCAGTGTGGGGGTTAAAATTGAGACAGGATATATAATAGGGGTAAAGTACATAAGGGTCATGAGTGAGACGTTGACAATATTTCGAGTGTCATCAAATCTGATGAATAAAATTGAAAGTGTTAGACCTATACCTGCTGTCAAAAAACAAAGACAGGCTCCAACAAGTAATACGAGTGGCATTGTCAAAGCAAGAGTTTGGCCCGAAATGTAAACAACAATGGCAAGAGGAATCATGCCAATAAAGAAATTAACTAGACCTGCAAGTGCAGCAGAAATTGCAAAAATTTGTGGCGGAACGTACACCTTAGTGAGAACTCCACCATTACCCGCAATTGACTCTGCGGATTGCAACAACCCCTGATTGAAGAAATTAAAAAGTAAGATGCCAGCCATTAAATACGGCGCGAATTGCTGAGTGCCTGGAAGGCGGGATGCAAAGACAAATGAGAAGACCACCCACAAAACAAAGCTGGTGAGCATTGGGTTCAGCAGGGTCCATCCGATGCCGATAACGCTGCGCTTGTAGCGAAGGGTTAGCTCGCGATTAACCAGCAAGCGAATCAGTTGGGCGTACTTCATGATGGGCTAAGGGTATCGGTGGTTTAAGTGGTAAACCCCGGTTGCGCTCACCTGGTTCACAGAAATCTAAGGTGTAATTGGTCAATGACTCAGTCGACCCGGATTTATAAGCATTCTGCGGCAGGCACTGATTGGGCGGCGCTGGTTTTGGGTGCTGGGTTGGGGCTGACCTTGGCGCTGCAAGCGACGACTCTGCGTAGCGGGGATTTCGCTGACTTCTATTCGGTGGTTGTGACGGTTAGCCGTTTGGTGGCTTTGGTGGGTACCTATTTATCTGTTGTTGGAATCTTCTTGGTGGCACGCATTCCGATTGTGGAACGCGGGGTTGGCCATGATCGATTGGTGACCTGGCACAGAAAGCTGGGGCCGTGGTCTTTGTATTTAATCGGTGCGCATGTGTTTTTGATTGTGTTGGGTTTTGCGGGGCAAGATCAGATTCCTTTATATAAAGAGATGTGGACTTTCTTAACCACTTTTGAGTGGATGTGGTTTGCGCTAGCTGGTTTTGTGTTGATGGTGATGGCGGGTGTGACTTCTTATAAAAAGGCGCGAGCCAAGATGAGTTATGAAACTTGGTGGTTGGTTCACATTCTGACTTATGCCGCGGTTGCTGCATCATTTATGCACCAGATAGTTAATGGATCAATGTTTATTGATCATCCATTAAATAGGGCGTACTGGATTGGCTTCTATGTGGTGATGGCGTTGTCGATTGGGTATTGGCGATTCTGGGTTCCTATTTGGAGATCGCTGAAAGTTAATCTGGGGGTTGAAAAGGTTGTCGTTGAAGGACCTGGTGTTATCTCGGTAATTATGAAGGGGCGTAACTTAGATCGTTTAGCTGCGCAAGGTGGACAGTTCTTTGGTTGGCGGTTCTTGGCTAAAGGGCATGCTTTGATGTCACATCCATATTCTTTGTCGGCTGCGCCGACCAAGAATCATTTGCGAATTACTGTAAAGGATTTAGGAGATCACTCAAGATCGTTGGCGTTAATTAAGCCAGGTACTCGCGTATTTGTTGAAGGTCCTTATGGAGCCTTTACCGCGGGGCGTTCAACAAGGCCGCATGTGGTGTTGATTGGTGGAGGTGTGGGAATTACTCCGGTGCGTGCATTGATGGATGAGTTTGTAGGTGGTGCGCAAATAGATGTGATCTTTAGGGCGTCACGGGAAGAGGATTTAGTTTTGAAGGCAGAGATGGATTATTTAGCTGATCGCAGTAATGGTTCTATGAGAATTCATTATTTGGTGGGGTCGCGCAAGAACCATCCAATGGATTCGAAATCGTTGAAGGGATTGGTTCCCAATATTGCCGATAGCGATATTTATATTTGTGGGCCAGAGCCGTTGGTCAGTGCGGTGCGGGCTGCGGCAAAGGATTTGGGAGTACCGAAGAACCGTTTCCATGATGAGGCATTTGCGTTTCATAGCGAATAATCAGGGCAGATACTCTGCGGGGGAACTGCGGGCGTTCACAGAAATCATTCAGGTTGGTGGACTTTTATAAGCCTGTTGAACCATCGAGGGGTCCAGCGAAGTGAGGATATGAGATGAAGCGGGCGCTATTGATCGCAGGAGGCACTGTGGGGGGCCTCGGTGCGGTGTTAGCAATTACTCCG
>JBEBBT010000148.1:0-9063 GCA_041158245.1 Actinomycetota bacterium
TCTGGTTCTTCCCAAGCCAACAAAATTTGTGCAGCCGATCCAGCATGCATTGTTAGAACAGTTCCAACCGGAACTGTGTCGCGAAGTCCAGTCATACGTTCTGCGGCAGCAACGCACATACGCAAGTCACCTTGACGACGATAAAGCTGCGCACTTTCACCTGTTGCATCGCGAAGTGTGTAGAGAGCTGGGTTTGCGGCGGCAAGCAGTTTGTCTTCACCAGCGGCGGCGGCAAGTTCAGTGATTCGCGCGCCCAAAACAAAGCGACCATTCATGTCGCGGGTTACAAGTCGATGATGTTCAAGCGCACAAGCCAAACGGTGGGCGGTAGGCCGGGTAAGACCAGTTGCAGCCACCAAGCCAGCCAAAGTTTGAGGTCCGGCTTCAAGTGCACTTAGCACTATTGCCGCTTTGTCGAGTACGCCAACGCCGCTAGAATCGTCCATATGCTGATATTGCCATCTCAACATGCAAAATGGCAAGATGAGATGGTTTTGAGCGGAGCATCATTAGGCGCTCAAAGACTTTGGCGCCGAAATCGGTGCTCAAGTTAATCCTTGAAACTGGAGGACACAAGTGGGAAAGACTCTCGCTGAAAAAGTATGGGACGCACATGTGGTGCGTAGTGCTGAGGGCGAACCAGATTTGCTCTACATCGACTTGCATCTAGTTCATGAAGTAACTAGCCCGCAAGCTTTTGATGGACTTCGCAACAGTGGTCGCAAAGTTCGCCGTCCTGACTTAACTTTGATTACCGAAGATCACAACGTTCCAACACTTGATGTTGCAAAACCAATTGCCGATCCAGTTTCTGCAGAACAGATTCGCGTTGTTCGCGAAAACGCAAAAGAGTTTGGTCTTCGCATCTTTTCACTTGGAGACAAAGAGCAAGGAATCGTGCACGTGGTTGGTCCACAACTTGGATTAACTCAACCTGGCATGACAATTGTTTGCGGTGACTCACACACTTCAACACATGGCGCATTCGGTGCACTTGCTTTTGGTATTGGTACTTCTGAAGTTGAACATGTCCTTGCAACTCAAACATTGCCATTAAAGCCTTTTAAAACAATGGCAATCACAGTCAATGGAAAACTGCCGGCAGATGTAACTGCAAAAGATTTAATTCTTGCAATCATTGCAAAAATCGGCACTGGTGGCGGACAGGGTTACGTCCTTGAATATCGTGGTGAAGCAATTCGCGGACTTTCAATGGAAGGCCGCATGACAATGTGCAACATGTCAATCGAAGCTGGTGCACGTGCCGGCATGATCGCACCAGACGAAACAACTTTCGAATACATTAAGGGTCGCGACCACGCTCCAACCGGAAGCGATTGGGATGCAGCGGTTGAATACTGGAAGACCTTGACTACCGATGATGATGCAAAGTTCGATAACGAGGTCGTCATCGATGCCAGCACTTTGGCACCTTTTGTAACTTGGGGAACTAATCCAGGCCAAGGTTTGCCTTTGTCAGCATCAATTCCATCACCTAGCGATGCGAAAGATGAAGTTGAAAAAGTTGCCATCGAACGCGCACTTGAATACATGGATTTGAAACCAGGCACACCACTTAAAGAAGTGAAGGTGGACAACGTGTTTGTCGGCTCCTGCACAAACGGTCGCATCGAAGATCTTCGTGCCGCTGCAAGTGTTTTGAAGGGTAAGAAAGTCGCACCAACAGTTGAAATGTGGGTGGTTCCTGGAAGTGGTCGCGTTCGCATTCAAGCTGAACTTGAAGGCTTAGACAAAATCTTCACCGAAGCCGGCGCACAATGGCGATTCGCTGGATGTTCTGCATGCCTTGCAATGAATCCAGACAAAATTCCTGCTGGAAAGCGCGCAGCATCGACCTCGAATCGAAACTTTGAAGGTCGCCAAGGTCCAGGCGCACGCACCCACTTGGTTTCGCCGGAAGTTGCAGCCGCAACCGCAATTTTGGGTCGCCTAGCTAGCCCTGCTGATTTAGTGAATGCGTAAGGATTGAAATGGAAAAGTTTGTAACTCACACTGGAATTGCAGCCCCACTTCGTCGCAGCAATGTTGATACAGATCAAATCGTTCCGGCCGAATATCTGAAGCGAGTAACTCGTTCAGGCTTTGGCGATGGATGTTTTGCATCATGGCGTAAAGATCCAGACTTCGTTTTAAACAATCCTGGTTTTGCAGGCGCTTCAGTTTTGGTTGCTGGTCCTGACTTTGGAACCGGCTCATCTCGCGAGCATGCTGTTTGGGCTTTGCAAGATTACGGGTTCAAAGCTGTTATCTCTTCTCGCTTTGCTGACATTTTCCGTGGCAACTCTGGCAAAGGTGGACTGCTTGCTGGCGAAGTAAGCCAAGAAGTCATTGAAAAGATTTGGGAAAAACTTGAAGCAAATCCAGGCACCAAAGTGACCGTTAATTTGGAAGAAAGAACTGTCACTTGCGAAGACATTGTTGCCGAATTTATTATCGATGATTATGTTCGCTGGCGTTTGATGGAAGGTCTAGACGATATCGGTTTAACTATGAAACATGTTGAGACAATCGACAGTTTTGAAAAAACTCGTCCAACTTATAAGCCGAAAGTCCAATAAAAATAGCGGTTTTTGACCGATTTGATTACCAAAACCCCTTAAAAACACTAGTTTTTAAGGGGTTTTGTGTGTGTCGGATGCGAAAAACAGTGAAAAATGCTTAGTTTTGGCCTGTGCAAGTCGGGGAAGATTTGCACATTCTCGAGAAATGATTGGAAAAATCGTGAAGAAAAATGATCTAGTCGCCATCATCCAAGGCGTACTTCCAGAATCAAACTCACGCCGCGACGCTGTAAATGTCGTTGAAACAGTTTTCAACGAAATCGCACGCTCACTTTCAAAAGGTGATGCAGTACAAATCGCAGGCTTCGGTACTTTCAAGAAGAAAGTTGTTCCTGCACGTAAAGCACGTCCAGGCCGCAACCCATTCACTGGCGAAAACATCATGTTGAAGGCAAAGCCTGCTTCATCAAAGCCAACCTTCACCTCTGCAAAGGTTTTGAAGGATGTTGTTTCAGGTAAGGCAAAAGTTGCCGCTCCTGCTAAGCCAGCTGCTAAGCCAGCTGCAAAGAAGGCAACCAAGAAAGCTGCTCCTAAGAAAGCTGCTGCAAAGAAGGTTGTAAAGAAAGCAGCTCCAAAGAAGGCTGCTGCGAAGAAAGTCGTAAAGAAGGCAGCTCCTAAGAAAGCTGCAAAGAAGACTTCACGTAAGAAGTAACTTCTAGCCTTTTGAAGGTCCGTTTCAGTTCGCTGGAGCGGACCTTCGGTTTAGGTACTGCCGCCACCACAATTGCCCCTTGAGAAGAGAGGACGGATAAATATGAAGAAGTCTTGGGCTTACCGCTTCATCGTATTAATCGCGCGTCCACTCATGATGATTTTCACTCGCCGAGTTTGGGTGGGTGGTGAAAAACTCAACACCAAATCCGGTGTGATTATCGTTTCAAACCACACATCAAACTTTGACCCGCTAGTACTCGCTCACTTCATTAATGACAACGGCCGCTTGCCACAGTTTTTAGCCAAGGCAGAAGTTTTCAAACTTCCAATCGCTGGCGCAATTTTGAAAGCAGCTGGACAGATTCCGGTTCACCGTCGAACTGCTATTGCAGTCAATGCGCTTTCAGATGCAGAGAAAGCCGTTAACTCAGGTGGCACCGCTGTGATTTATCCAGAGGGCACTTTGACTTTTGATCCAAACCTTTGGCCAATGACCGGACAATCAGGAGCAGCGAGATTGGCTCTTGCGACTAAAGCTCCATTGTTTCCGGTTGCCCAATGGGGAGCGCACAAAGTGATTCCACGTTTTCGAAAAGGTTTGAAATTAATTCCACCCCAAACACTTTATGTAACTTGTGGAGATCCAGTGGATCTAAGTGATTTGTACGATAAAGAAATAACTGCCGATCTTTTAACAACTGCGACCGACCGAATCATGGATGCGCTTACGAAAGAACTTGCAGTAATTCGCGCGGAAACACCACCTTTGGTACGTTGGGACCGAAGAGAAGTTAATGAAGTAGGTGATTTGTGAAAGTTGCAGTGATGGGCAGCGGTTCTTGGGGAACAGTATTCTCCAAGGTGGCAGTAGATGCCGGAAATGATGTAGTGCTTTGGTCTCGCAGCAATGAAATTGCAAATTCAATAAATGAAAAACAAATTAATCCTGCTTACGTTTCTGATATCGAATTACCTGCAAAATTAAAAGCCACTACGGATGCAGCTTTTGCACTGAATGATGCAGATGTTGTTGTGATTGGCCTGCCATCTCAGGTTTATCGCGACAACTTGGCGCAATGGAAATCAATGATTCCATCAAGTGCAGTTTTGGTTTCTCTTGCAAAAGGTATTGAAATTGAAAGTAATTTGCGCATGACCGAAGTTATGGCGCAAGCAACTGGTTTTGCTGCCGAGCAACTTGCAGTTTTGTCCGGCCCAAATCTTGCGCATGAAATTGGTGAACAACAACCTACTGCGACCACGGTGGCCTGCATCAACGAAGAAAATGCGCAGTTGGTTCAAGAAGCATGCGCAAATCCTTACTTCCGCCCGTACTTCACCAAAGATGTCATCGGTGTTGAAATTGCTGGCTCTATGAAAAACGTAATTGCGCTCGCAAACGGAATTGCAGTAGGGCTTGGACTTGGTGAAAATTCTCAAGCATCCTTGATTACGCGCGGTTTACATGAAATGGCACAACTAGGTGTTGCACTCGGCGCAGATCAAAGAACCTTTATGGGATTGGCTGGGGCTGGAGACTTGTTGGCAACCAGCCAATCTCCACTTTCACGTAACCGTTCCTTTGGTGTAGCCCTTGCATCTGGCAAAACTGTTGAAGCTGTGATTGCTGAAACTCGCGAAACTTGCGAAGCGGTGAAGAGTTGTCTGCCACTACTTCGATTAGGTCAGGCAGCTGGCGTTAGTTTGCCAATCACTGCTGGTGTGGTTGGTGTGGTGCACAAAAACCTTGATCCTCAAGAATTGATTCGTCGATTTATGTCGCGCGCTATCAAAGCGGAATACGAAGACGAAGGTCAGTAATTAATAAACTGATTTAAGCGCGGTATCTAAATCAGCCCAAAGATCTTCAACATTTTCAATCCCGACTGATGCACGAATCAAAGTTTCTGGTGTAGCTGTTGGTTCAGCTGGCCAGCGACGTCTGCGCTCAATCGTGGATTCAACTCCACCCAAACTTGTTGCATGCGTCCAAATCCTCAAGGAATCACAGAACTTTTCTGCTTGATCTACATTTCCTTCAAGAACAAAACAAACTACCTGTCCGCCACCGCTTGCCTGATTCATATGGCGAGTGTGATGTTTGTGGGATTCAAGTCCTGGATACAGGACATAATCAACCGCAGGATGCGACTCAAGTCTTTTTGCAATTGCAAGCGCATTTTGTTCTGCGCGGTCGTAGCGCAAATTCAACGTGCGGATTCCGCGAAGTGCTAGAAAAGTTTCTAGTGCACCTGGCAGTGTGCCTTGTAAAACTCTGCGACCACGAAGTTGTTGCGCAAGTTCAGAATCTTTTACAGTCAAAACACCGATCAGAGAATCTGAATGTCCAGCAATTGATTTAGTTGCTGAATGCATTGAAATATCGGCGCCAAGTTCAAGTGGGTGTTGGCGAACCGGTGACATGAAAGTGTTGTCGACCGCAACTAGTGCGTTTTGGGAGTGACCGAGTTCGATGGCAGTTTTTAGATCAACAATTTCCATTAACGGATTTGTTGGGGACTCAAGCCAAAGAAGCGATGCACCAGCGATAGCGGAACGAATAGCTTCGGTGTCATCAATTTGAACTTCACGCAATTGAATGCGATTGACAGCAGCTAGTTCACGTAGTCGAACTGAATTTCCTGGGTACGCATGATTAGGTGCAACCACAATTGCGTTTGCCGGCAAAAGATCCACAACTGCGTTTATGGTTGCAATTCCAGAAGAGAAGACGATGCTGTGTCCACCTTCGACACTTCCGATAACGGATTCGAGAGCCTCGGTCAGATCAGTGCCTTCGCGAATGTATCCATGAGAGTTCTCACCAGCCACAAAAGTGGATGACAAACCAATTGGCACATTCATAGGCGCACCAGCCACGTGTTCAGGGCGGCCGAGATTCACAAGTTTGGTTTCGAGGTGGAAATTTTGTTCGCTCACAGTGCGAGCGTAGATGAAACAAATGCTTTTTCAAGATTAGGGTCTGCCTGTGAGTAGTCATAAGCCTGTGGTCGCCATTGTGTTTGGTGGAACTTCCGGCGAGCACTCAATTTCCTGTCTCTCCGCCGCAAGTGTGCTTAACGCTCTTGATTACCAAAAATATGAAGTCATCGCTATTGGGATTACTAAAAAAGGTGAATGGTTTATTCACTCAACCGATTCTTCGACGATTGCAAATAAAACTTTGCCTGAGGTCGAAGCTAAAGGCACTCGAGTAGTCCTTTCGAGTGATCCAACCATTCGAGGTTTCGTTTCTGTCGATGGAACACAGATTGAAAGTGCATACCAAAATGTAGATGTGATCTTCCCAGTTCTACATGGCCCGGGCGGAGAAGACGGCACGATTCAAGGAGCAATTGAATTAGCAGGAATAGCTTGCGTAGGTAGTGGTGTTTTTGCAAGTTCAGCTGCTATGGATAAAGAACACATGAAAGCATTGTTCGATGTTCATGGCTTGCCAAATAGCAAATCAGTAACAGTTACCAAAGGTGAATGGGTTGCAGACAAACAAAAGGCGATTGATGCAATAGCCAAATTAGGTTTTCCGCTTTTTGTTAAACCAGCTCGAGCTGGTTCTTCTTTAGGTGTTGCAAAAGTTAACTCCGTATCTGAAATTGAAAAAGCAGTTGAGGATGCACAAATTCACGATCCAAAAGTTATTGCGGAAGAGGCAATAACTCAGATGCGGGAAATTGAATGTGGAGTTTTAGTAGTTGACGGCGTTTCCAAAGCTTCAGTTCCTGCCGAAATTGTGGTTAAAGGAAATCACGACTTTTATGATTTTGATGCCAAATACCTAGATGACTCTGCCGAACTAATTGTGCCCGCAGATCTGCCGGCTGAAGTAGTGAAAGAGGTTCAGGCTAAGGCTATTCAGTCTTTCAATGCTCTTGGATGTGAAGGTTTTGCTCGCTGTGATTTCTTTGTGAAATCAAATGGCGAAGTTTTAATCAATGAAATCAACACCTTGCCAGGTTTTACTTCTATTTCAATGTTTCCAAGAATGTGGCAAGCGACTGGCATGACTTATCCAGAGATTATTGATGAATTAATTTCAGATGCTTTACGCCGCGGTGCGGGTTTGCGCTAATGGCATCGGTTGAGCACGTTGGCGAGTTTGCGCTAATTGCACAACTTGCAAAAAAGTTTTCACAAAACAATTCCGTAATTATTGGCAGCGGTGATGATGCGGCCGTAGTTTCAATGCCTGATGGTGATGTTGTGGTCAGTACCGACATCGCGGTTGAAAATGTGCACTTCAAAAAGTCTTGGAGTTCTTCCACTGAAATTGGTCAAAGGATTGCCGCCCAAAATCTTTCAGATATAGCGGCAATGGGTGCTTACCCAACGGCATTAACTGTTGGCCTAGTCGTTCCAAAATCAACCGAAGTTTCCTTTTTAGAAGGATTAGTTGTTGGCATTGAAGAAGAATGCAAAAAAGTTGGAGCCAGTGTGGTCGGTGGCGATATGAGTAGTGGTACCGAACTTGCAATTGCAATTACTGTTCTAGGTCAACGTCGCAAAAATCCTGTGGTGCTTCGAAGTGGTGCAAAAGTTGGCGACGAAGTTTTTGTGGCTGGAAATCTCGGACATTCAGTTGCTGGGCTCACTTGCTTGCAGGCGGGGCATGTGACACCAAAAGAATTTGTTTCGGCATTCCGAATTCCATCCCCTCCTTATGAAGTTGGTCCACTAGCTGCCATCGCAGGTGCCACTTCAATGATTGATGTCAGCGATGGGTTAGTGGCAGACCTTGGCCACATCGCAAAGCAAAGTGGTGTTCAAATAAACCTAGATTCAAACGCACTTACTCCAAGCTCCGAAATGACCAATGTTGCTCAAGCCTTTGGCCAGGATGCGGCGCTTTGGGTGCTGACCGGCGGCGAAGATCACGCCTTGGTGGCAACCTTCCCTAAAGGCGCTCAAGTCCCAAATGGCATGCGCAAAATCGGTGAGGTGAGGCAAGCTGGCAACGGTGAGATTTTGGTTGATGGAAGCATTTTTACTCACAAATCAGGGCATGATCACTTCGCTTAGTCGTTCAAGATAGGCGATTTGGGCGCAGATGCGCTCATCGGTTACCCTTCGCCCCTAATTCACCATTAAAAGGAGTTCCATCGTGGCTGCTAACTGCGAGGTGTGCGGTAAAGGTCCAAGCTTCGGACATTCAATTTCGCACTCACATATCCGCAACAAGCGTCGCTGGAATCCAAACATTCAGCGCGTTCGTGCCCTAGTAAGTGGCACACCAAAGCGAGTTAATGTTTGTGTTTCTTGCCTCAAGGCTGGAAAAGTTACCCGCGCGCTCTAAATTCAAATCTCTAAAAGTGCCATCGATTATTCGGTGGCACTTTTATTTTTCTCAATACCCTTAGAGCGTGGATGAGATGTTTGACGCAGCGATTGTGCGCAGGTGGGCGCAAAGTGGCGTTGAACTTTTAGAAAAACATCGACTTGAGCTAAACGCTTTGAATGTTTTTCCAATTCCAGATGGAGATACTGGAACAAACCTCTATTTAACTTTTAAAGCGGCTGCGCAAGCCGAAATTGCAAGAACTGGCCCAATTGAGGATGCGCAAGATGCATTAAGCGCAATGGCTAGAGGTGCTCTGCTAGGAGCAAGAGGAAATAGTGGAGTAATCCTTGCCCAAACTTTGCGGGCGTTTTCCGAGACTGCAAACCAAGTCGAGCACTTAAATCTTTTAGATCTAATTAAGGCAGGAGCAAAAGCCGCGCGCAGTGCAGTTGCTAATCCTCAAGAAGGTACCGCATTGACAGTATTAGATGCGGTTGCAAATTCTGACGCGAAAGATCCAAGCGCCGCAGG
>JBEBBT010000149.1:0-2782 GCA_041158245.1 Actinomycetota bacterium
ATTAAAACGGTTCCAGTCATAACAAAACCGATGCCATTAACTACCCGACTGGTCAACATTTTTCTTCGCTCGTTGAGATCACTCTCAGACTTGAGGTGCCGAGTCCAATGTCGAATCATTCCGAGTTGGCTCAATGTGAAACTAACAAAAACACCGAGAATGTAAAGCTGAATTAGAGCTCCAACTTTTGCCTGATAAACAACCACAAGCAGAATAGCTAGCGCCGAAAGCATCACAATTCCATTGCTGAAGGCTAAGCGATCACCGCGGGTGTGTAATTGCCTTGGCATAAAACCATCTCTCGCAAGAATGGAACCGAGCACAGGAAAACCATTAAATGCTGTGTTTGCCGCAAGGGCCAAAATAAGTGCGGTTGTTGCCGTAATGAGATAAAAACCAATCGGAAAGTTTTCAAAAACTGTGGCGCCAATTTGGGCAATCACTGTTTTTTGATGTTGTCCCTCTGGTAATCCGATTAAAGCTTCGTCATGTTCGGTCACTTTAACTTGAGTTTGAATGGCAAGCCAAGTAATTCCAGCAAACATAGTCATTGCAATTGTGCCCAGCATGAAGAGAGTGGTTGCAGCATTCTTTGACTTTGGCTTCTTGAAGGCCGGCACGCCGTTACTAATTGCTTCGATACCAGTTAAAGCCGTCGTTCCAGATGAAAATGCTCTTGCCAACAAAAAAATTAGTGCAGCGCCACTGAATGTTTGCTCAGCCTGAACCTGCCAGTTTGCACTCTCAGCAAGCATGACTTCACCATTTGAATATCGCCACAATGCAACGCCAATCATCAAGAAAACGCTAAACATGAACAGATACGTAGGAATTGCAAATGCGGCACCTGATTCGCGTACACCTCGTAGGTTCATCGCGGTAATAATCACAATCAGAGTTACAGCCAAACCAGTTGCGTGATCAGCTACCGCAGGAATGGCCGATGCAATATTCGCTACCGCAGAAGAAATCGAAACTGCAACGGTTAAGACATAGTCAATTAGGAGGGCGCTTGCGACGAATACTCCAGCGCGCTGACCAAGATTTGTCGCCACCACTTCATAATCGCCACCGCCAGATGGATATGCATGGACGTTTTGCCGGTATGAGGCGACCACTACTAAATAAATAAAGACAACGGCGACAGCGATATATGGCGTGAAATTTATATAAGCCAGTCCGCCCAAAGCTAAAACTTTAAGGATTTCTTCAGTTGCATATGCATTTGATGAAAGCGCATCAGAGGCAAAGACCGGGAGCGCAAGTCGTTTTGGTAAAAGCGTGTCGCCTAGTTGTTCACTTCTCATCGCTCTTCCAAGCAGAAGACGTTTTAGCGACGACATCAAATTCACTCGGTTATCGTAGAGGTTTGGCTCTAGATATTCTGTAGTTGCATTGCAAGTACTACTCTGCCCCTGTACGTCTAGGAGGATTCGTGCATATCGTCATTATGGGTTGCGGACGCGTTGGCAGTGCGCTAGCCGAGCGACTTGACCAAGCTGGTCATCGAGTGACCATTATTGATCAAGACGAAGATGCATTTCGCAAACTGTCCCACACTTTTTCCGGCAAAACGGTGGTCGGAGTTGGCTTTGATCGCGACAAACTCCTAGAAGCAGGTATCAAAGAAGCAGATGCGTTTGCTGCAGTTTCAAGCGGTGACAATTCAAACATCATCAGCGCACGAGTAGCTCGGGAAACGTTTCATGTAAAGAATGTCGTGGCACGAATCTACGACCCAAGACGGGCCGAGATTTACGCTCGTCTCGGAATCGAAACTGTGGCATCAGTTTCGTGGACCACCGAACAAATTATGCGCCGAATCGTGCCGATCGCTGCCGAAGAATATCGAGATTCCACTGGTTCACTTGCCCTTGCCGAACTTCCCTTCCATAAAGATTGGATCGGCCATCGAGTTGCAAGACTCGGACTGGACTCTGGTGCTCGCATTGGATACATCCTGCGATTTGGTGAAGCGATTTTGCCAAGCAAAGATTTAGTGATTCAGGAAAATGACATTGTGCATGCAATCTTCTTTTTGTCTGAAGAGAATCAAGTAAAAAATGTTTTTAGTAACCCACCGAAAGCCGAGTGATTTAAATGCGCGTAGCAATTGCTGGAGCTGGAAAAGTTGGACGTTCAATTGCAAGAGAACTAACAGCAAATGGACATGATGTGTTGCTGATCGATAAAGATCCAGACAATGTTCGCCCCGATTCCTTTGACGGAACAAGTGTCTTAGTGGCAGATGCCTGTGAAGCATCTGCTCTTGAAAAGGCGGACTTAGCCACATGCCAGGTAATGATTGCAGCTACCGGTGATGACAAGACAAATCTTGTGGTGTCTTTGTTGGCCAAAACAGAGTACGGAGTTCCGCGTGTAGTTGCGCGCGTCAATCACCCAAAGAATGAATGGATGTTCAACGAATCTTGGGGCGTTGACGTATCTGTATCAACTCCCCGCCTGTTATCAGCCCTAGTAGAAGAAGCAGTGACTGTTGGTGACCTCGTGAAACTATTAACGTTCCGAACAGGTCAGGCACAGCTAGTTGAGATGACCTTGACTGCAGATTCTCCAGTTGTTGGAAAACGCGTAGACGAAATTAATTTGCCATCTGACACAGCGCTGGTAGCAATTTTGCGCGGACCTCGCGTGATAGCGCCAACCCCTGATGATCGCTTAGAACCAGGTGACGAATTGCTTTTTGTTGCAGGGGAAAATACTGAACATCAACTTGAAGTGCTTTTAAGTACTGATTTTTAACTAATAAATTCCGCGGTTT
>JBEBBT010000150.1:0-5309 GCA_041158245.1 Actinomycetota bacterium
AATGCTTTTGGGTTTGTTGCTTTCAACCTCAATGATTTCATTGACTGGGCAAGTGGATCCGAACGCACTTGAAGGAACTTCGCTTGCGCCAACTCTTTTGCCGCTTCTTCTTCCAGTTGCCGTGCTTGGACTACCGATGCTCGATTTGATGTTGGCAATTATTCGCCGAACTTCGCGCGGACAAAATCCTTTCGCGCCAGATAAAGAACATTTGCATCACCGATTGCTTCAGCGCGGACATTCTGCTCGTCGCGCCGCTTACTTGATGTATGCATGGGCTGCGCTGGTTTCATTTTTTGCGGTGTCACTCGCGTTTATCTCTTGGACAATTGCGGTACCAGTTTTTCTAGTTGCATCTTTAATCCTTGTGCAACGAATTCGAATTCCAAAATCTAAGTGGGAAAGCCGAGTCGCCAAATGAGCAACAACGATGCATTGATTGTTCCAATGAAAAGAATTTTGCGAGTTGGGGCACTTGCGTTCTTATTAGTCCCAACCATTGCAGCCGTGTTGTTTTTGCTCGGCCAGAAATCTGCCGGTTGGGCAGTAGCCCTCGGGGGAGGAATCCCTTGGATGTTTTTCGGGGTCACCGCAGTTACGGCTTTGAAGACTGCTGGCATTGGTGCCGAAAAGCTTGGTGCAATCGTGCTTGGTTCTTGGCTACTAAAGATTATCGCGCTTTTGGGAATTTTGGCTTGGATGAGAGGGCAGGATTTCTACGACCGCCCAGTGTTTTTCATCACCTTATTAATAGCAACGGTTGGCCTTTTGGTGACTGAAGCCCAAATCACCTTGAAGGCCAAAGTTCCTTACGTTTAGTTCGCTCACAATTTCTCAAGAATTTCGATTTCGGGGCCATTTTTCAGGTCAACCCCGAGTTCTGCGGGGTTCTGAAACTTCGTTACTATTCCGCCTCGATGAGCGGCAATTCTCAACCAGATAGCAACCATCAACCTTCCCCCGAAACACCAAAAACAAATCCAGCTTCAACGCACGATACGCGCGGTGAAAGTCAGGTTTGGGCAGCGATCAGCACACTTGTTGCAGGTCCAGCAGTTTGGGGATTTGTTGGATGGCTTACGGATGGTTGGTTAAACACCACTCGCACATTTACAGCAGTAGGTGTGGTTGTTGGATTCATCACCTCGCTTTACATCGTATATGTGAGATTCGGTAAGAACTAAGTTCAACAAACGTTGAATGCTGATGCGACAGATAGGGTCACACCAGAATGCTTGGACTGAGCAACTTTCTTCCACTAAGTGGAGCAGAAGGAGAAGGCGGCTTTCACGCTCCTTCAACTGAAGAGTTCTTCCCAGGCGGTTTGCTTTTTGTTGGTACGCCATTCGAAATGTCCCGCATCAACTTAATCATGGTTTTCATGACATTCGTCATTGTGACTTTCTTCGTAGCGGCTTTTGCTAAGACTCGTTTTGTTCCGACGAAGCTGCAAAACGTTGGCGAAGTAGCTCTTGACTTTGTTCGCATCAATATCGCTGAAGAAGTTATGGGACACGAAGGTCGCAAGTACACACCGTACTTGGCGACCTTGTTCTTTATGTTGCTCGGTTTCAACATCACCGGCATTGTCCCGCCGCTACAAATTGCGGCAACTTCGGTTATTGCAGTTCCATTGATTTTGGCGGTTGTTTCTTGGATCGTTTTTAACGTACAAGGTATTCGCCACCATGGAGTAGTTCATTACTTCCAAATGAACTTGTTCCCACCAGGAGTTCCAAAACCAATTTATTTGTTGGTTACTCCAATTGAAGCTGTCTCAACTTTCTTGTTGCGCCCTATGACATTGACCATTCGTTTGCTTGCAAACATGATGGCCGGTCACTTGTTGCTTGTACTTTTCTTCAGCGCAACTTCTGCATTATTGATTGACGGAGAAGGCTTCCTCAAAATTTTCGGCTTGGCTTCTTATGCGATGGGCTTTGCGTTCACGCTATTTGAAGTACTGGTCGCGTTCCTCCAGGCGTACATCTTCACTTTGTTGACTGCGGTCTACATCAGTGGAGCAACGGCGGACGAACACTAAAAACACAGACGATGTTTTGTTAAAAGACAGGACATCACAACGAAAGGAAAGACATGAGCAACATTGCTCTTATCGCAGCTGCAGAAGCTGTTAGCGGTAACTTGAACGCTATCGGTTACGGCCTCGCTGCAATCGGACCTGGTATCGGTATCGGTATCTTGGTTGGTAAAGCACTAGAAGGTATTGCACGTCAACCAGAAGCAACTGGTGTTCTACGTACCAACATGTTCTTGGGTATTGCGTTCACCGAAGCTCTAGCACTAATCGGCCTCGTTGCAGGCTTCCTCTTCGTCTAACTCGATCTTTTAAAGGACGGATTGCCACATGGGCATCAACGCACTACTAGCAAGCGCAGAAGGCGAAAACTCAATTCTGCTACCTGCAACTGCAGATTTGCTTTGGGGAACTGTCTCCTTCGTGATCTTGATTGTGCTGTTCTCAAAGTTCGTGATTCCACGCTTCAACAAAGTGCTGGATGAACGCGCAGAAAAGATTGAGGGCGGTTTCGCAAAGGCCGAAGCAGCACAGCTTCAAGCTAAGCAGGCACTAGAGCAATACAACGCGCAACTATCAGAAGCACGCACTGAAGCATCAGGCATTCGTGCAGCAGCTGATGAAGAGAAGCGCAGCATTGTTGAAAGTGCTCGTAAAGAAGCTGAAGACAAAGCTCAAGCAACTCTAAAGCGCACTGCTGAACAAATTGACGCAGAAAAAGCACAAGCAGTCTCATCTCTTCAAAAAGATGTCGGCTCACTTGCACTTGATCTTGCTTCAAAGGTTGTTGGTGAATCTTTGAAAGATGACGCACGTGCTCGTGCAGTTGTTGATCAATTCATCGCAGACCTTGAACGTCAAGCGAATGAGGCAGGTCGCTAATGCTCGGATCTAGTCGCGAATCATTAACTGCATTGCAGAATCAAATTGCTGCCAAGCGCGGTGAATCAGGTTTTGCTGATGCTGGTTCAGAATTATTGAATATCACCAAACTACTTGCAGGCGACAAGTCACTGCGGGTTGCGATTGCAGATGCTGGTCAACCAGTTGAAGCACGCGTTGGTTTGGTCAACGACATTCTTGGTTCAAAAATCAGCAGCATTGCACTTGAGTTTGTGGTTGCGGCAACTAGATCACGCTGGTCATCACCAGATGACTTAGTCGAAGGTATCGAAAGTCTTGCAGCATTCATTGTGTTTGCAGCTGCAGATGCCACCGGCGAACTAGACCGAGTCGAAAATGAAATTTTCGCATTCGGTCAAGCAGTTGATGCAAATGCTGAATTGCAAATGGCGCTAACAAATCCTGCATTCTCCACAGAACTAAAAGCTGGGGTAGTGCGTGATGTTCTGGGTGGCCGAGTTGCAAAAGGTTCAGCACTGTTACTTGAACATGCAGGCGCAAACTTGCGCGGACGTCGAGTTGATGTAGCTTTGAAAAATCTAAGCGACATCGCAGCCGGCCTTCGCAATCGAATTGTTGCTGAAGTTCGAGTGGCAATCTCTCTAACAAACGAACAAGTTTCACGTTTGCAAAACGTGCTTGCTCGTATCGCTGGCCAGCAGGTCAGCCTCAATGTTGTAATCGATCCATCAGTCGTCGGCGGTGTGTCTGTGCGCCTCGGCGATGATGTGATTGATGGCAGCGTAAGTACACGACTTGAACAAGCCCGTCGAACCCTCGTCGGCTAAGAAATAAAAAGGAAGTAGGACATCATGACGGAGCTTTCGATCCGCCCGGACGAAATCCGCGCCGCCATTGAGCGCAATGTGGCGTCATACCAACCAAACACAACTCGCGATGAAGTTGGTCGCGTAATTGAAACTGGTGACGGTATCGCTCGCGTTGAAGGTCTCCACTCGGCAATGACAAACGAACTATTGGAATTCGAAGGTGGACTACGCGGTCTTGCGTTGAACCTTGATGTCCAAGAAATCGGTGTGGTTTTGCTTGGAGATGGCTCAGGTGTAGCTGAAGGTCAAACAGTTCGTCGCACCGGAGAAATTCTTTCGGTTCCAGTTGGCGATGGCTTCCTAGGTCGCGTTGTTGACCCACTTGGAAATCCAATCGACGGTCTTGGTGAAATTAAGGCTGATGCACAGCGTGCATTGGAACTTCAGGCACCAACAGTTGTCCAACGACAACCAGTTAAAGAACCAATGCAAACAGGCATCAAAGCGATTGACGCGATGACTGCAATTGGTCGTGGACAGCGTCAGTTGATCATTGGTGACCGTCAGACTGGTAAGACTGCAGTTGCAATCGACACCATCATCAACCAAAAAGCTAACTGGGAATCGGGCGATCCTAAGAAGCAGGTTAAGTGCATTTACGTTGCGATTGGTCAAAAGGGTTCAACCATCGCAGCAGTTAAAGGTGCGCTAGAAGAAAACGGTGCAATGGAATACACCACAATCGTGGCTGCTCCTGCATCTGACCCAGCTGGTTTCAAGTACTTGGCTCCTTACACCGGTTCTGCAATTGGTCAGCACTGGATGTACAACGGACAACACGTCCTCATCATTTTTGACGACTTGTCAAAGCAAGCTGAGGCTTACCGTGCGGTGTCACTATTGCTTCGCCGTCCGCCAGGTCGTGAGGCTTACCCAGGTGACGTTTTCTATCTACACAGCCGTTTGCTAGAACGTTGCGCAAAGTTGTCTGATGATTTGGGTGGCGGTTCTATGACCGGTTTGCCAATCATCGAAACAAAAGCAAACGACGTATCTGCATACATTCCAACTAACGTGATTTCGATTACCGACGGACAGTGCTTCCTTGAGTCTGACTTGTTCAACTCAGGTGTGCGTCCTGCAATCAACGTAGGTATTTCGGTTTCTCGCGTGGGTGGTTCTGCGCAGACAAAAGCAATGAAGCGTGTTGCTGGTCGTTTGCGTTTGGACTTGGCTCAGTACCGTGAACTTGAAGCATTCGCAGCTTTCGGTTCTGACCTAGATGCTGCATCAAAAGCACAGCTAGATCGTGGTGCACGCTTGGTTGAACTTCTAAAGCAACCGCAGTACAGCCCGTTCTCAATGGCTGATGCAGTTATCTCTGTATGGGCTGGAACCACCGGCAAGATGGATGATGTCCCTGTTGAAGACATCCGTCGTTTCGAATCTGAATTTTTGGCTTATGCACATCGCGAAGCAGCAGCTGCTGTTAGTGAACTTGCAAGCACAAACGTTTTGAGCGATGAAACAGTTGCAACTTTGGAAACCACAATTGCAAACTTCAAGAAGACCTTCACCACAAAGGCTGGTCACTTGTT
>JBEBBT010000151.1:0-2669 GCA_041158245.1 Actinomycetota bacterium
GCAGAATTTGAAATCGATGGAATTGCTACTGCTTTAACTTTCCATAAAGCAGTTGTTGATGACGCTGCATTCGCACCAAAAGATCCAAAGAAACCGTTTAGCGTCCACACCCGCTGGATTGAAACCGAATTTGATAACAAGATCAAGGCTTACTTAGGTGACTCAGGCGATGGCAGCGAAGCTGGTACTCGTGCCCCAATCACTGTTGAAGTTAATGGGCGCCGGGTAGAAGTTGTTCTTCCAGCAGATCTTGCAATCAAAAACACCAAAGCAACAAATCCAACCAAAGCTCCACGTAAAGCTGGCAAGAAGTCAGCTGGCAACGCTTCAGGTGATGCGGTGACTTCACCAATGCAGGGCACGATTGTGAAAGTTGCTGTCACTGAAGGTCAAACTGTTACTCAGGGTGAACTGGTGATTGTGCTTGAAGCGATGAAGATGGAACAGCCACTAACGGCTCACAAAGCTGGAACGGTTAAAGGACTTTCTGCTGAAATTGGCGCAACAGTACCAAGTGGAACTGTACTTCTGGAGATTGTTGATTAACGGTGATGTAATCGCCTAGCAGCTTCGGCGATTGATCCTGTTAGTGATGGGTAAACCGTAATTGTGTGTGCAATTTGATCAACAGTTAATCGATGTTCGACTGCAATTGCAACAGAGAAAATTAATTCACTTGCCTTAGGTGCAACAATTACGCCGCCAACAATTATTCCTGAGTCTGACTTACTAAAAAGTTTTACAAATCCTTCACTTATACCCTGCATTTTTGCTCGGGCATTTGTGGCAAGTGGCAGCATTACGGTACTAATCGCCGGACCTTGTTCTTCGGCATCTTTTTCGCTTAAGCCAACGGTTGCAATTTCTGGGTCAGTGAAAACGTTACTTGCCACAGTCTCTAAGTTAAGCGTGTGCACAGCATCACCAAGTGCATGCCACATAGCAATACGTCCTTGCATCGCAGCAACTGATGCGAGCATCAGAACACCGGTGCAATCTCCAGCTGCGTAAACTCCGCGCACATTAGTGCGTGAGACTTTATCAACTTGAATAAAACCTGACTCATTTAATTGAACGCCAGCAGATTCTAAGTTCAAATTTTCGGTATTTGGAATCGCACCAACAGCCATTAAGCAATGTGACCCGTCAATTACTTGACCTGACTCAAGTTCTACTTCAACACCAGTAGAGGTGGTTTTAACAGATATTGCTCTTGCTTTATTTAATACTGTCATGCCTCTTTCGTTAAACACTTGTTCAACGACCGCAGCGGCATCTGAATCTTCACCTGGCAAAACTTGTTCCCGAGAGGAAACTAAAACAACTTGAGCACCTAATGCCTGGTAGGCGCCAGCAAACTCAGCTCCGGTAACACCTGAGCCAACAACAATTAATTTTTCTGGAAGTTCTGGCAAGTCATAAAGTTGCTTCCAACTAAGTATTCGATTTCCATCTGGCATAGCACTCGAGAGTTCTCGTGGCCGGGCGCCGGTTGCTATCAAAATCACATCAGCATCAAGGATTTGCTCACCATTATCGGAAATAGCTTTAACTCGATTTTCAGAAACTAATTCTCCCGTGCCGGAAATTACATGCACTCCAGCAGCAATTAGCGAATCAAAAATGTGACGGCTTTGATTGGTAGCCCACTGCTTTAAGCGGGAATTTACTTTTGCAAATTCAATGTGAACATCTGAAGTATGAACACCGATGATGCTGGCGCTCTGGGCATCGACTGCGGCTTCGGCAACTGCAATGAGTGCCTTGCTTGGAACAACATCGGTTAAAACCGCAGATCCGCCGATGCCATCTTTTTCGATTAAGGTCACATCAGATTCAAGTTGTGCTGCAACTAAAGCTGCTTCATAGCCACCAGGTCCGCCACCGATAATTACAACTTTTGCCACGACTCTATTTTTGCGTATTTATCTAAATTCGCCTAACTCATTGCAGCTGGTCGAGCACTTCTTTGACCATATTGACGGTCGTATTCGGATGCAGGAATGCAAAACGACCAACAGTTTCACCATGCCAGGTGGTTGGTGTAACAAATGCAATTTGCTTTGCCAGTAATTGATCTTGGAGTTTGCTGTAATCGCTTGCCGCCCAGCCTTTTCGACGCCACAAAATTACGGGAAGTGTTGGTTCAATAACTAACTCGAGATCTGGATTATTTCTAATTAATTCGGTTACTTCTCGAGTCAGTGTTAACGAGGCTTCAACTGCATCTCGATAAGCATCTGTACCGTTAACGACAACTGAAAACCAAAGTGGCAAGCCACGAGCACGTCTGGTTAAGTGATATGCGTAATCGGTCGGATTCCAAACTTCGTCTTCAGTGTGTAACACGTCTAAGTAGGAAGCGTCCTGGGTGTGAACTTTCTTTGCTAAATGCGGGTGACGATAAATAATTGCCGCAACATCAAATGGAGCAAACCACCATTTGTGCGGATCCATGGTGATTGAATCTGCAAGTTCTATTCCAGCAAATATTTTGTTAATCGAGGGCGCAAGAAGCGCTCCACTTCCGTAAGCAGCATCAACATGGAACCAAAGATTGTTTTCTTTTGCTACCTGACCAATTCCGGCTAGATCATCGACAATCCCAGCATTAGTGGTGCCAGCAGTTGCCACAACACCAACAACTGGTGAGTCACTTGGCCCAACTT